>JAGLZJ010000005.1 GCA_023131555.1 Candidatus Bathyarchaeota archaeon
GCCTCTAGAGCCTTTGTGAAGATCGTCTTCAGCTTCGTCGCAGATCTGAAAGAGCCCTGTTACGTGACCAGGAGCGAAAGCTTTAGCGCTCTTCATTCTGCAGACCTTCATGGTTGGTAACTGGGTTGTAGGAAATAAGAATTACGTGTGGGTTTCAGGCTCCTCCGCAACCATAACACAAGTGAGCGGAAGGTTTAAGCTTTTGTCACGCACTCTAGCAATATCGGTTCGGACAGGGGTTACATGGAATGAGCAAGGAAGAACAAACTTCTATAGTAGAGAAGAAAGTCCAAATTCTGATCAAACTAAGAGGATATAAGCGTCAGAAGCGAGTTGAACTGAAGAATGCTATAGGATTCTATGTTAAAACCTCCGAAGGGAAGACCCTCATATTTTGTGTTCCTACAGAGGGAACAGTTGGAGTTGCATACATTAACCAGCTTCTGAAGATCATAGAAGAGGAAGAACTCAAGAAGACCATGGTCGTGATCGGAGGACGCTATACGCAGGCAGCCAAGAAGAAGGCTAAGGCGAATAAAATTGAACTAATTCCTCAGATCTTCCCAGCCTTCAACCTCTTTGATCACAAGCTTGTTCCAAAGCATGAGATTCTGGCTACAGAAGAACGAGAAGCTCTTTTAGAGAAGTATCGTGCTAAGCCTTACCAGTTTCCGCGAATCAAACTGTCTGATCCTGCAATAGTAGCCATCGGAGCAAAAGCGGGAGACATCGTGAAAGTCATAAGAAATAGTCCCACAGCCGGGGAATGCTTTGCTTACAGATACGTAGTTCCAGATTAACTGTGTAGAAACAATGCGCCCGCATTCTCGAAACCGAAATGTATATGAAAGAAGTCAAAGCACTATCGCCAAGCCAAGAGACCACTTGTAAAGGACGCTGATTTCGATGTCAATCAAAGCTGTAATCTTTGATCTCGATGGAACCCTAGCGAGGTTCAACTTGGAGTACAAGATAGTAAGAGCTGAAGCCATCAATTTCTTGATTGGCAGAGGTCTCCCAGCCTCCGTGTTCTCCTTAAACGAAAGCATCTTTGAGATGCTGAAGAAGGCAGAGATCTACCTTAAGAACCTCGGCAGAAAACAGGCAGAATTCCGCCAGATTCAGAAGAGAGTACTCTCAATAGCCACCTCTTACGAGGATAAAGCAGCCCACGAGACTTCTCTTCTGCCAGGCGTCATCGAAGTGCTGAAGGTTCTCAAGAAACGCGGTTTGAAGCTAGGCATCTTCACGATAAACGGAAAGAATTCAACAAAGATTGTTCTCAGAAATCTAAAAATAAGAAGCTTCTTTGACGCTGTTGTCACCAGAGATGAGGTCACTCGAGTGAAACCTGACCCAATACACTTGACTCGGACCCTTGAAGCTCTAGGAGTTTCCCCTCACGAAGCGGTGGTTGTGGGAGACAGTGAAGTTGACTTAGCATGTGCCCGAGTTCTGGAGGTAAAGGCATTCGGAGTTGCCACAGAATCTAATGAAAATAGTCTGCCGAGAGCCAAAGGCTCAGCCCCAATACTCAATTCGATAACAGAATTGCCCACTGCAATAGACAGACTGAGTTAAATCCTCACGTTTGCTTGACCCAAGGTTTGGGAGTAGCAGCACCGTTTTTCCTTGCGCGTCAGATTGTTGCCCCAACCAATCTTTGGATATAGTAATGATCGGTGAGATCAGGTGAACTATATTGACAAGAACTTTCAACTGGATGCATGCAAGTGGGAGGGCGCCATTCAGAAATGTCGTCCCCGAATGCAAAAGGAGAAAAAGAGGAGAAATAATTGGATATTGATATCTCAATTGTGACTGATTCTAGTATCTACTTCTTCTCGGTGGTCTTCTCTTCGACCAACAATCTCTGCAATAGACAGGTCTGGCAGGATCAGGCTTGAACGGAACTTCGCATTCTTGACCACAATCTGCGCAGGTTGCCTTATGCATCTCTCGGTCTTCCCTGTATGACAACTGGACTACACCTCCATATTTCGGTCAACGCAAAACTAGCATTCTACTCGAATTCTAATTCTCGCGTATTTATTCACATCAAACGTCAGTTATTTAAGCTTATGGCTGTATCCCAATTCTTAGGTCAAATCAGTGAAACTTCAGAGACACAACTCCTGCGCACTAAAATCATTTAATGGAGCAGCTGGCCATGCGGTGTTGTAGGCAGAGTGAATAACAGATGGTTGATACTATGCGCAAGAAGAGACATGGGAAGTGGTAAACCCTTTTATAAGAGTCTCACCATGTGACAACCGTCACAATTATTCGCTTGTGGAAGCTTCCTAGGCTTTGATTGGATCTTGCAGAATTTTGTGATAGAAGACAAGGATATGCAGATAGAACGCTTTGAAGATCTACCTTTAAGTCAAGAAGTCATGGATGGTATTGAAGAACTCGGCTTTCGAGATCTCTTCCCGATCCAAGCTCAAGCGATTATTCCTCTGCTTAATGGCAGAGATGTTATTGGGCAAGCACGAACTGGGACAGGAAAGACAGCCACATTCGGAATCCCGATGATTGAAAGCCTTAACCCAATGATCAATGCCGTTCAAGGCTTGGTCTTAGAGCCAACTCGTGAACTCGCAATTCAAATTGCTGATCACATAGGTCAAATAGGCAGATATGCATCATTCAAAATCCTGCCGATTTATGGCGGACAGTCTATCCAAAAACAAATGCACGAATTAAAAAGGGGTGTCCACATTGTCGTCGGCACACCAGGCCGCTTGATAGATCACTTGAAAAGAGGAACACTTGATCTTTCGTCTGTGAAAATTGTTGTGTTAGATGAGGCAGATAGAATGCTCGATATGGGATTCATAGATGACATCGAATACATTCTTTCGAAGGCTCCTCACAACAGACAGACAAGTCTCTTCTCAGCTACGATCGACCAGTCAGTAATGTCCGTGTGCAATCGATACATGAAGAGACCAGAGAAGATTCTTGTAAGCAAAGATGAGATAGCGCTTACACAGATTGATCAACAGTACATAGTAGTGAACTCCAAGAACAAGTTTAGGGTCCTGTGCAACGTTCTTGATGAGCGCAATGTAGAGCGTGCAATTATTTTTTGCAGAACACGTGTATTCACGGAACTGCTTGCGAAAAGACTGAAAAATAAGCGGTATGACGCCGCAACTTTACATGGCGGTCTCACCCAAGCCCAAAGAAACTCAGTAACTGGTTCATTCAGGACAGGAAAACTGAAGCTGCTTGTTGCTACAGACGTTGCAGCGAGAGGCTTGGACATTCAGGGAATAACCCATATTATCAATTACGACGTTCCGTTAGATGCATTGGTGTATTTTCACAGGATTGGGCGTACTGCTAGAAAAGGAGGACCAGGAACTGCAATTACACTCGTAGGCTACGGTGAAGTCCCAGAGATGAACCGGATAAAAGCACTGACGAAAACTACAATCGAAGAAACGGAGATCGATGTGTTAGCGTCCTACGGAGAGCGAACACGAACACACAATGCGTCCTACGGAGACCGAATACGAACACACAATGCAACCTGCAGTATCTGTGGGGAGAAGTGCAGGGTTCCGTTTAAACCTGATCCTGCCAGACCTGTCTATTGCAGAGATTGCTGGGGAAAAAAAAGAGAAAAATCTAAAACGTGGCAATCTTGAACTGGACCGCGACCCGTATGCGAACGAAGGGACTTAGAGGCCGTCCTTGGGGTAAGCACCGATCTGCTTCTGAACTTAAACTACTTGAGTACATTGTTCTGATTTCATCGAAATATGAGGCTGATCCAGAAGATTTCTTCAGCAGCCTAGTCGAGGCGTGGAAACACGATCAAGCAAGGTGTGAGAGCCTGTCCATTCAGTGTAGGAAGAGATCAGATGATTCAGCCATATTCCTTATCACCGAAGACGACAGAGCTTTGGCCCAGTTTGCTGTTCCCAGACATGTCCTCCTTCAAACTGATCCACTGAAAGAGAGCATGCTTTCACAGGTGCGTAGAAAACCCAAGCCTAAGAACACTAATGAAGAGCCCAAGAATATTTGTGACCTTAGGTCAGGAATGAAGAATATCAGCTTGAAGGCAGAAGTTCTTCAAATCTCTAAGCCTCGATATGTCATCACTAGATTCGGTTCAGAAGCTAGTGTAGCAAAAGCGAGTATTGCAGACGGAACAGGTGTTATCACAATGCCTCTGTGGAACAACCAGACATTCTCGGTCACCCCCGGTGATCAGATATTGGTCGAAAACGCGCGCGTCGTGACATTCAGAGGCGAACGGCAGTTGAGAGTGGGTAGAAACGGAAAATTAAATGTTCTCACAGGCGTAAGAAATGCTCACGAAACATCAGCAATGTTTCCGCACCTGCAGCCCAGTGACGCATCTTCACAAGTAGCACAGAAGGGGGGAGAAGAAACTGTTTAGAGACCCTGTCTGTGGCGCTGTCTTAGACGAGAATTCTGCAAAATACAAGATGAAACATGAGGGCGAGACGTTGTACTTCTGTAGCGTGAAATGCAAGAAAAAGTTCAAGAGAAATCGAGCTAAATTCGCCTAGTCCGCGCCAGTGAATAGAAGCGATTATTCTTATGGAAGTTTAGGGTTCGAAGTGATAACGGGACCATTGAGGCCATTCTGTTGTTGTCGGTTCCTGCCCGAACGCAATGTTCAATTTCATCCCAATCTTAAGCTGCTCAGGGTCTATGCCCTTTATTACTCCGGGCAGACGGGCATTTTCTTTTAATTCAACGATTCCGACTGGATATGGAGTTAATTCGCTGAATCTGTGTGGAGCAACATGGATCACTGTATATGTGACTAGTGATCCTTGCTTAGGGAGTTCCTGCCACATCAGGTCCATTGAGCGACAATTGGTGCACATAGGTCTCGGCGGCAACGATGTTCTCCCGCAGTTATTGCACTTTGCACCCATGAGCTTCTTTTCCTTAACGAAGCAGTAGAAGCTTTCGATTGTGAAAGGTCTTGACGCTTCATCCATCTTTAATCCCTCTTGTAGATGTTAACGACGCCTGTCGCCCCCAAACCTCCGACATTGTGGGTTAAGCCGATCTCGGCTCCAGCAACTTGTCTTTTCGCTGCCTGTCCAGTGAGCTGAAGGTATATCTCGTAAGCTTGCGCAACTCCTGTGGCTCCGACTGGATGCCCCTTCGCTTTCAGCCCGCCACTTGTGCAGACAGCTACCTTACCGCCGATCTGGCTCTGTCCTTCTTCAATAAATTGTCCGCCTAATCCAGGTTTACAGAAGCCGAGGTCTTCGTATGCTACGATTTCTGCGATTGTGAAGCAGTCATGGACTTCAGCAGCATCAATGTTTGAAGGGGTTACTCCAGCCATCCTATATGCTTCTTCAGCGGCAAGACGCCCCACGTTAAGGGTTGTGTACTCATTTCTTTCGTAAAGCCCTATGGTGTCACTTGCTTGTCCAGAGCCGATGATGTGAACTGGGGTATCTGTGAAGGTTTTTGCCAGTTCAGGTTTCGTTAGTATTAGGCAGCTTGCTCCATCGGTTATCAGTGAGCAATCGTAGAGTTTCAGAGGCCAAGCGATAACCCGAGATGACATGGCTTTCTCCAAAGAGACTTCCTTCTGCATATGAGCTTTAGGGTTCATGCAGCCATGATGGTGGTTTTTCACCGCTACCATCGCCATCTGCTCCTCGGTTGTCCCGTATTTATGCATGTGTGCAGTTGCCACCATTGCAAAGAGCCCAGGAAAAGTGAGTCCGTTCCATTGTTCAAAAGGGAAGTCGCATGCCATAGCTAAGTATTCGGTAACGTCGGAGGTTGCCCGGTGGGTCATCTTCTCCACGCCCCCAACGAGCACAACGTCTGACAAGCCGGACAGTACTGCGAATATTCCGCAGCGAATCGCAGCCGCTGATGACCCGCACGCGCCTTCTGTTCTGAATGCTTGTATTGGGAGCAGACCTGCCCAATCTAGGACTGTGGGTCCAGTGTGGCCCTGGTGCTCAAAAGACTCCCCCATCATGCCTATGAAGGCGGCTTTGATATCTTTCCTAGGGTTAAGATTCGGGCATCTCTCGAATGCTTCGTTGACAGCTTCCACGAAAAGCTCTCTTCCGTAGAGACCGGTTCTTCGTCCGAACTTTGACAAACCTGCTGAAACTATTGAAACAAGAGGTTTTCCCTTCACAGTATCACCCATTGACATACGATTTAAGAGAGCAAAAGTATAATTCAAACAGCTATTTAAGACGTGTTTTTAAGTTTTCAGCTATCTTTTTCTCATGCGTTTGAAGACGTTTGCGTACGCTACGAGAAAAGCTGTGCGCCTACAGTTATGGGTTGTCACGATGTTTTTGAGTACGCAGATAGACCGCTATAGCCGCTGTAAGTAGGACAATCATCACAAGAGGAAGCGTCCATGTTGGAAATTCAGCTATGACGATGTAGACGTAGTAGTCTCCTTGGTTATCTCCGACTTCAGGGTTTCCTGAGACATCATAGGCTATGAGCCTGTAATTCACGTGAGTTCCGGCAGAGAAGCTGGGGATGGTTGTGTTGTATTCGTCGCCATCTGCTTTAGTCATAGTGCAGTTAGTCCATGTTTCACCATCGTTAGTGCTGTAGGAGAGGATGACTGTGTCAACTCCGCTGTCATCGTCTGTTACATTCACGGAGACGGTGACTTCATCTTCTGGGTTCGGGGTCGCTGGAGTGTGTATTGGTATATCGATGTTCGGAGGTGTCTCATCAGGTGGCCCGATAAGGAACACTAACTCCCCTAGGCTGCTTAGAGATTGGTTGCTCCAGTAGATTCTGCTGTTGCTTACAGCGTCTGGTTCGGGCACTGAGAGTGGTCTGTGAATTCTTACAGTGTGGGTTCCATTGCTGAGTCCCTTTATCGTCAACCCCAATCGTTCTCCCTGACCAGGTGACTCATCATCACCTGCAGAAGCATTGAAGAACCTCCATAGCGTGAAGCTTGATGCGTTCAAGATCTCTCTAGGTGGGGTGAATGCCACTCCCGTAATGTGGAGATTCATAGTGGTCAGCGTTGAGTTCAAAGTGAACATTAAGTTGTTCAAGTCTACTTCGGTTTCGTTGAGAATCTGCATCTGTGACGATAGTGGCTGTTCCGCAAGATAGGTCAGAGCGAGTTCCTTTATGAAGTTCGTTTCAGTTTGGAAGTCGCCCTCAAAGAATATTGTTGAATTCATTCTCAGAGTAAAATCCTGATAGTTGAAGGATGCCTCGCCGGACGTGATCGAGCCAAATGTTGTATTTAGGAGATACTCCGTGAAAGCTACCATTTCTGGTGTAGTGTCGGGAATTTCTGGAAGGATCGGAAACAGTCTTTCGATGGCATCTGACATGTTCAAGACGAAGGATAGTCTGATGTCAGCTTGGTCAAAGGCATATGAGTATGTTGACAAGAACGTGATGTTCTCAACTGAAGCCCAAGTTGCGTTCAGCATTCTGTACGTTGAGTTAGGCAACCCGGTCATCTGAGCGAGAGCCATGATGATGTCGCCCTCTATTGAGACCTCAAAGTCCACTGTGGCATTGCCATCATGCTCTGTTGTCTTGTTGTCTAGCATTGTCGCCTCCAGTACTCCGCCGGTCATGTTGTATACGGAGTCTGGACCTTGACCGGTGTACACGTCTGTGAAGTTTTGAAGCATGTATTCAAGAACTGTTGAATTGAGCTCTCCAAAATCGGGGTATGAGCCGAAAATTACGGTCATTGAGCTGTTGACGGTGATGTAGGTGTTGTTTCCCTGGAAGTCAAGAGCAAGCTCGCTCATAGGAAAGCCGGGCAGTATGTCCATGACAACATGTCCACTTATTAGATGTCCATCGTAACCGCCCTCAACGGTGATGTCAGTGGCGTTGAGAGGAAACTCTACTGCCAACCCTAGTGGAAAGACTGTTGAGCCATCCACCGAAACTGTGAGTAGCCCATCAAAATACGTGACGTTGCCTGAGAAACTCGATGAATTTAATGGGTACTCTCGCATTTCCTCTGTGAGCGCAAAAGTGAAGTTCGCAGAACCCCGCGCCATGGAGTCATTCGCGACAAGCATGATTGCGCCATGCATGGGCAGATCGATGTATGGCTCTTCGAGGTCCGTAGCCTTCAGCATTCCCTCTAGAGCCACACTACCATCTGGGTAAACTAGCATAGTGACATCCATATCGCTGAAGGGCGCGTCGAAGTCCGTGAATAGATATTCACCAGACAGAGGCACGTTGTCGATGGAGTCAAGCCAGTCTTCCGCGTAGTCGAAGGGAGGGACATACTCGATGAAGTAGAGATGTATCTCGCTAATGTTCAACGGACTCGTCCCTGACATGAAAATCTTTGGTCCATGAAGAGAAACATTGATCAGTCGAAAGCCTGGTTCAAGTTTCTCAGTCGCCTGCCCCGTAACATCTATGGTTGAATTGAAGTCAACACCGGTGAGGTTATAGATTCCCACCATATACTTGCCTGAAACTGTAACGTTGACTTCAACTGCGACCTCGAGGTAATCGAAAGACCCATCTCCATCGGTATCAACTCCCTTGTCAAAAGTGGTTCCCGTAAGGCTTGCGCCATCAGCTTGAGCCCGAATCTGCAACGATAACCAAGATGTAGAGATGATCAAGAAAGCCAACAAGACAAGTAACTCGATTCGCAGGAAACTTCGATTGAACTTCAAAACAGATTCCCACCCCCTATTCATCGATACAGTATTTATGCGCTTAGGACACTTAGCACTCTAGCAATACCGTTGATATACGATTTAGTGGGGTGTAGGTGATGCGAATCACTGTGATGTGTTTCAGAAACCTGTTGAGAAGACGCTTAAGAACTACACTCTGCATCTTCGGCATCTCTTTAGCAACTGTTTTCATTGTGGCGATAGGTGCCACTACCACTCACTACACACAAGTAATCAGGGATATGAACATCTTTTTCACCGGAAAGATTGTTGCAGTTCCAGAAGGCGCGATGGTTGTTCAAGGCTTTCCTGTTGTCGGAGGAAACATCCCTCAAAACATAATTGAAGAAATTAAGCAGATCGAAGGCGTTGAAGCAGCAGTTCCAATGCTTGTAAGGTTTGGATATCAAATTGAGGCGATTGTTCAGCTTGCACCATCTAACATTACAATTGGTGTACCTTATGGAAACTGGTCAATGCTGGTGGGCGCGACTCCACTAGAACCAGGCGGGAATTGGCCCTCAGAAAGAGATGAGGTTGTTCTCGGACAGTCAATTGCAGCGCAGTATGGACTCAAGGTTGGATCAACACTTCCAGTAAAAGACATGAATAAAACCATGCATATATTAACCGTCTCAGGCATTCTTGACTCAAGGTCTGCCCTCCTCTTGCGCGGTATCATAATTCCTCTCGAAATGGCGCGTAGACTGCACTATGAAAACCCGGATGTCACTTGGAAAGGGAACATGGTTGTCGTAGCATTCGAGTCAGGGTTGAAGGAAGAGGAAATTGCGGAGCGAATCAGGGCAGAGACAAGGGGAATCGAAGCCTTAACGACCGATTTGCGAAATGAGATCGTTGAACCTCTCCTAAGTGACATAGAGACTTGGAATGCGGGAATAACCAGCGTTCTCTACGCACTCAGCATGGTTCTTATCACGCTGGTCGCAATGATTAACATCTCCGAACGACGAAGAGACTTTGCCACTCTAGACGCAATAGGAGCACCTAAGCGAACTGTTTTACGGATGGTGGTCACTGAGATCTTGTTCATTGGGCTAATCGGCAGCATAATTGGAATAGTTGTCGGTTCTTTCTCAGCAGTTCTCTTCGCAAGCCAATACACAAACATTCCACTCTCATTATTCCTCTCAAACATCTTTGAGATAGTCACTCCATGGTTGATTGTGAGAGTTCTGGTTTCCACAGTAGCTGTGGCGACTCTTGCAGGTTTAGTTCCAGCACTAGCTGCTACCCGAATTAACATTGCAGAGGGTTTGAGGTCGGAGTATTGATAGTAGAAACTAAAGACCTGACACGTTTATACCATCTTGGCAGTTCCCGCATCACTGCTGTGTACAAAGCGAACCTGAAGATTGAGGAAGGGGGTATTGTGTCAATTGTCGGTCCTTCTGGATCAGGAAAAACAACGCTCCTGAACCTCATAGGTTTGAACGACAAGCCTACATCGGGAGAAATCTTCTTCAGAGACCGAAAGACTTCAAGTATCCCCGATAAAGAAAGAAGGAAGATACGGCTCCGGGACATGGGGTTTATTTTTCAGACCTTCAATCTGCTTCCCACCCTCACGGCTCTCGAAAACGTGGAACTCCCAATGGCTCTGCTGGGAATCCCTCAAGAAACACAAAGGACTCAAGCAGTTGAACGCCTAAAATCAGTCGGGCTGGCTGAGAGATTGGAACACAAACCTCGAGAGTTAAGCAACGGAGAAAGGCAACGCGTAGCAATAGCTAGAGCTCTAGCCAACAATCCATCATTGATCTTAGCCGACGAACCAACCGGCGAACTGGACTCCGAGACAGGTCAAGAGATAATAGACCTCCTCCTCAATTTGAGTAAGAAAGAGACTACTACTGTGATCGTGGCTACCCACGATGAGCGAGTCGCCAAGGTTTCTCAGGTCAAGCTCTCTATCAAAGACGGAGAAATCACCAACTAGCCCGTTAAACACGTGTGCAAACGAAAGGGTCTATTCCCGTTTTCGAAGAGACGTGGGACAGTAATAGAAAAGAGATATGAGGTAAGCGACTCAACCATTTCTTGACGAGTGATATGCGATTCTGCAGTGACTGCGGATCCTATCTGGTGAAGAAGGGCGAAGAATACTGGTGTCCAAGATGCCGAAGACTCCTTCAGTTGAAGGCACCCACAGAGGATGAAGCAGAAGGCATCACCGAGAAGACCAGTAGGAGCGCGCAATCTGATGCGGTATACTTCTCTGATATAAACGAGGACAACTCCGTTAAAGTCGCGAGATCATGCCCTAAATGCGGAAATGAGGAAGCATTTCGCTGGTTCTCAAATATTTCAGGTGAGCATGCAGGAATTAGCAGAGAAAGAACCGTAGAGCATTACAGATGCACAAAATGTAGCCACTCCTGGAGTTCAAGTCGCTAACCAGCACTATCAGATAAGGCAGGCGAACCGCTTGCGGAAAGCATTAAAACACTTTCTGAAAGCCCTAGGCATGAATGCAAAAGACTTATAGTCATTCGCCCACACTAAACAATTTCTTTCATCAATATGGAGGAGTTTGAAGAATTGACAGATGTAGCTATTGTCGGCGTCGGATGCACAGGATTCAAATCGGTTTCACCAGAAGTCTCATACAAAGAGCTGATGTTTGAAGCAGCAACAAGAGCCTATCAAGACGCTGGAAACATTAATCCTCGAAAGGACATCGATGCCTTCATATCAGTAGCTGAAGACTACTGGGAAGGCTTCAGTATCTTCGACGAATTCGTACCCGACCAACTAGGAGCAGTTCTACGCCAATTGTTCACAGTCAGTGGCGACAGCATAATTGGTTTGGGAAACGCACACATGCTGATTAAAACTGGTCACTTTGACGTCGTAGCAGTGGAATCCCACGGCAAGCCTTCAGACATACTTACCCTATATGACATCGTATCCTTTGCCATGGACCCGGTGTTCAACCGACCTCTAGGAGGACACCCCTTCTATCTAGCTGGTTTAGAGATGAATCGCTTCCTTTTCGAGACAGGTAACACGAAGGAAGACTGTGCAATGGTCGCTGTCAAGAACAGGGATAACGCGCTGAGAAATCCTTACGCAGCTTATGGTGCAAGAATCGATCTAAATGACGTGTTCTGTTCAAGCCCCCACTTCTATCCGCTGAACAAGTTCGACATCAGTCAACCTGCAGACGGCGGCATCGTGATCGTGCTTGCGTCTGACGAAGTCGCATCAGATCTGAATGACTGCCCGATCTGGATCCGAGGTGTCGGATGGGCAAGTGAAACACCTTCCTTGGAGAGCCGATGTTTCGGGGAAGCAGTATACGCACAGCTATCTGCCGAAATGGCCTACAAAGAGGCGAAGATCACATCTCCAAGCAGAGAGATCGACTTCGCTGAAGTTGATGACTTATTCTCATACAAAGAGTTGCAGCACATGGAAGCAATGAGACTCTGTGAAGTAGGAGAAGCCGGACGACTGATTGCAGAAGGCGTAACCGGAATCGACGGAGACCTTCCAATCAATACATCAGGAGGAAACCTCGGAATGGGTTGGGCGCTGGAGGCCTCGGGAATGCAAAGGCTACTTGAAGTCGTTATTCAACTCCGGGGAGACGCAGGAGAAAGGCAGCTCGCCGATGTGGAAGTTGGCCTAGCGCAATCCTGGCGCGGAATACCAACAGCAACAGGAGGTACAGCAGTACTAAGCAACTGCTAGAGGTGGAAAAGAATGGTTGGAAAGAAACGAGTCGCCGTTATTGGCGCTGGAATGACTAAGTTCAGGCGAAACCTGAAGGAGACAGGTAAAGAGCTTTCCTATGAAGCCTCAAAGATGGCTCTAGATCAAGCCGGGTTAGAACTCAGCGACATTAAGAGCGTTGTTATGGGAACAGCTCCGGACGCGTTTGACGGCGTTCACATGAAAGGAGAATACTTGGCGGATGGAGCAGGAGCGTGGGAGAAGCCTTATTCAAGAGTTTTCGTTGGAGGCGGAACAGGCGTCTTTGCGGTAGACGCTGGATGGTGGCATGTGGCTTCAGGTAAATTCGACACGTGTCTTGTAGTAGGGGAGGAGAAGATGTCTTCATGTTACCCTCACCCGGCCTACGCGTTCACTACAATCTTTGACCAAATCTATAGCAGACCCTTAGGTGTAACATTGATCTGGATCTTCGCCCTCGAGATGCACCGATACATGCATGTCCATGGCATAACGAAGGAGGAGATCGCCCTTGTGTCAGTCAAGAACAAACGCAATGCTCTGGACCATCCCTGTGCGCAACTTGGAGCAAACATCACCGTAGAAGACGTACTTAACTCAGAAGTCTTGTGCTGGCCAGTCCAGAGACTTGACATCAGCCCAACAAGCGATGGAGCCGCCGCCTTAGTCCTCGCGTCTGAAGACGTGGCGAAGAAGCTTACAGACGACCCCGTCTGGATTGACGG
This sequence comes from Candidatus Bathyarchaeota archaeon, assembly GCA_023131555.1. GTDB lineage: Archaea > Thermoproteota > Bathyarchaeia > Bathyarchaeales > SOJC01 > JAGLZJ01. The sequence goes on from JAGLZJ010000005.1 coordinate 13,130, forward strand.
AGTGGGATGGTGCATTGACTCAACATATTGGACAAACCGCGATCTCTACTACCCACAATATGTTCAGTGCGCCGCTCAAATGGCGTACAAGATGGCAGGTATCAAGAATCCGCCCAAAGAAATCGATGTCGCCGAGGTATACGACCCCTTCGACTACAAAGAACTGCATCACATGGAAGGCTTAATGCTCGCACGCAAAGGACAGGCAGCAAAACTGACAGCGGAAGGAGTAACCCAAAGAGATGGAGATTTGCCGATCAATCCATCTGGAGGCCTCCTAGGAGTCGGGAACCCGATTGCCGCAGCTGGTACAATGAAGTGTTGCGAAATCTTCTGGCAGCTACGTGGTGAAGCAGGAAAAAGACAGGTGAAAGGAGACCCTCGAACCGGATTAGCTCAAGCTTGGGGAGACCTAATGCAATACGGATCAGTTGTGGTAATGAGGAGCTGAGATAAATGAGCGAGAAAATAAAGCATTTCCCAGGAGAAGAGCTGAGCGGTCGCGACATAAGAGAAGGAAAGATCCCCTGCATCAAACACCGACCCAACGTGAAGTACCTGTGGAGTGCAGGAATCGCCATGAGCCGCTTCGTAGAAGGAATGAAAGAGGGAAAGATAATTGGTTCAAAATGCGTGAAATGCAAGAGGATTATGGTTCCGCCAAGGGCCTTCTGCGAAGAATGCTTCAGACCCGTTGATGAATACGCTCCTGTCAAAGACACTGGCACAATAAATACGTACTCTGTCTCTTATGTAGCCGGAGACGCCAGTCGCATAAAGGAACCAATCTTGGTAGCAGTCATTGATATAGACGGCGCTTCCAAAGGGATGGGAATACTGCACCTGCTAGGTGAAATAAGCGACTGGAAACAGATAAAATTCGGCATGAAAGTGAAGGCAGTCTGGAAACCCTCCGAAGAACGCGAAGGCTCAATCACAGACATAAAGTACTTCAAACCATTCGAGGAGGTATGAAGATGTCAACCGAGAAGATTAAAGACGCCCGACGAATGGTCCACTGGCCCGGACACATGGAAACCGACTACATTTACACCTTAGGAATCGCAGGTGAAAAGTTCTTCACCGAAATGAAGAACTCTGGAAGAATCTTCGCGGCAAAATGCAAACGCTGTGGCTTCATCTACCTCCCACCAAGAATCTACTGTGAACGATGCTTCGAAAAACTCACTGAGTGGATCAATGTCGGTACAAAGGGTGAAGTATTCACCTACACAGTAGCATATGTCGACGTAGACTCCAGCAAACTGAAGGAACCAACAATCTACGCTTACATAAAATTCGACGGTGCACACGGAGGACTGATTCACAAGCTCGGTGAAGTGAAACACGAAGATGTCCAAATTGGGATGCCGGTGGAAGCGGTGTTTAAGCCGCTCGCGGAAAGAAAAGCGAACATAAATGATATCAAATACTTCAAACCTGTCTAATGACTCCATCAACCACCTTCTTTTACTTAAGCGCGTGATCACCGTAAGTCACCGCGCATGTACAGCTGTTGAGAGCGGAAAACTCCTTAAGAGACACTCAGCATTTTACCAAAGAAAATGGCGGAAATAGAGGGTGCAGAAGTTGAAAGTCACTCTCCTTACAGGAAGAACAATAGATCAAGGAACTGCAAAAGAACACGGGAAACTCTCAACAGCCTACTTCGAGAACGTTGCAGTCTGCGAGATTGACCCGGATGACATGAAGACCCTGCAGGTAAAGGAGAACAGTACAGTGAGAGTTACGACAGAACACGGGAAAGTTAATGTAAGAGGCAGGACTTCGAAGAGGGGTCCTCACCCGGGTATAATCTATATGCCATATGGAATCTGGACAAATATTATCGTGGATCCCCAGACCCACGGAACTGGGATGCCGTCCTTCAAAGGAATCAAGGCTCAAATTGAGTCGGCCCCAACAGAGAATGTTCTAACGCTTCAAGAGCTGTTGGAAAACCTCTTCGGAAGAGATTGAATATGTCAATCGTGAAAAATGTCGCATGCCCAGTGTGCGGAACACTCTGCGACGATCTGGAGATAACAGTAGATGGTAACAGAGTGATTGGCACTAAAAACACCTGCGCTGTAAGTGAAGCGAAACTACTCAACTTTTCCGATCCCGGACACAGGAACCTGAAGCCACTGATTCGCAGAGATGGAGAGATGGTTGAGGTTTCTTGGGATGAAGCCATCAAGAGAAGCGCTCAGATCCTGGCAGAAGCACATTACCCGATTCTCTATGGATGGAGCTGTACAAACTGCGAAGCGATTCGCATGGGAATTGCACTCGCTGAAGAAATCGGAGGCGTCATCGATAACACGTCAACCGTCTGCCATGGACCTTCGATACTAAGTATACAAGATGTTGGAATCCCAACCTGCACACTTGGACAGATTCGCCACCGAGCGGATCTAATCGTTTACTGGGCCAGTGATCCCTACAGCGCCCACCCACGTCACGTTGAACGCTACACAGCGTTCTCTGACGGTCGCTTTCAGCATAGCGAATGGGAAAGCTATGTTGCTAGACTGCGAGGTGTATTGGGCAAGAAAAGACTCAGCAGAGCTTCGGAGCTGACCTTGATGAAAGACATCCCCCTGCCAGCGGTCACAGGTGAGAAACTGCCCCCTTCCTTCAGGACAGGGAAGAGAAAACTGATCGTTGTAGACGTCCGGAAAACTAGGTCTGCTGAGCACGCTGATTTGTTCCTTCAGGTAGAACCAAATAAGGACTTTGAGCTCCTTCAAGCCCTCAGGCTTCTTGTGAAAGATGAAGAACTGGAAGTCAACGAAATTGCAGGCCTGCCGGTCCACCTTCTCGAAGAGGTGGCTGACGCCTTAATAGGATGCAGCTTCGGAGCCTTCTTCTTCGGAGTTGGGCTGACGATGAGCTCAGGGAAAACCAGAAACATTGACGCGGCAATTGCGTTAACGCAAGACCTCAACTACCGAACTAAATTTGTGATTATGCCAATGAGAGGCCACTTCAACGTTGCAGGCGCAAACGTCGTGTCAACGTGGCAGACAGGATACCCTTTTGCAGTGGATTTCTCAGAAGGCTACCCGCGATACAATCCCGGCGAAACATCGGTGGTAGACATCCTTTCTCGAGGCGAATCTGATGCAGGCTTGATAGTTGCCTCCGACCCCGTATCGAACTTCCCGAGAGAAGCTGCGAGAAACCTGATTAAACAGCCATTGATTGCGATTGACCCCGTGGCTTCACCAACAACAGTGATGGCTGACGTTGTATTGCCATCGACATTCGTCGGCATTGAAACTGAGGGTACGGCGTATAGAATGGACCGTGTCCCTCTGCCTATGAAAAAACTTGTGGAACCGCCGGAAACCTGCCTGTCAGACGAGGAGATACTTCGCAGAATCCTGAAAGAAGTTCGACACCTCAAAGAAGTGAGAGGAGAAACGTGAAATGAGAGAACTCCTTGTGAAGAATGGCTTCGTCTACGATCCACTGAACAACATAGACGGAGAAAAACTGGACATCGCTATTCGAGACGGAAAGATCGTCGAAAAGACGAGTAACCCAAAGATCCTTGATGCGTCCGGAATGGTCGTAATGCCAGGCGGAGTCGACATCCACAGCCACATAGTTGGAGCAAAAGTGAATTCAGGGCGGCTACTGAGACCTGAAGATCATAGCAAGGATGTGGAATATAAGACCCCTGTGACCCGTTCAGGTGTAGGCTACTCCATTCCATCAACTTTCACAACGGGTTACCGGTATTCAAGAATGGGCTGGACGACTGTTATGGATGCAGCCATGGCTCCGCTTAAAGCAAAACACACTCATGAAGAACTCAACGACACACCTATGTTGGATAAGGGTTCATACCCGCTCTTAGGCAGCAACTGGTTCATCTTAGAGTACCTGAGAGCGAAAGAGTACGATGAATGCGCGGCATACATAGCTTGGATCATGAGGGCAACTAAAGGCTATGCGGTGAAACTTGTCAATCCTGGCGGGCTGGAAGCTTGGGGTTTCGGAAGAAATGTCCGTGATATCGATGACCCTGTCCCCAACTTCGACATCACTCCCCGAGAAATCGTGCAGGGCTTATGCAGAGTCAACAGGATGCTGAACCTGCCCCACACCATTCACGTGCATGCGAACAACCTTGGGAAACCAGGTAACTACGTTACGGCGCTTGAGACAATGAAATGTGTTGAGGGACAAGCAGGTGACGGAAAACCCGTTCTGCATCTGACCCATTGTCAGTTCAGCTCGTTTGGGGGAAGAGATTGGCGTACCTTCAGGTCCGCAGCTGAAGAAATTTCAGAGTACGTGAACACGCACAATCACGTTACGCTTGACCTTGGACAGATTATCTTCACAGATACCACTACAATGACTGCGGATGGCCCATTTCAATTCATACTCTATCAACTGACGGGCAACAAATGGGTGAACTGTGATGTTGAGACTGAAACGGGTTCAGGAATCGTTCCCTTCCACTACAAACGGAAGAGTTTTGTCCACGCAACCCAATGGGCAATCGGACTGGAACTTGCGCTGAAGACCAAGGATCCATGGAAGATCTTTCTAACTACAGATCACCCCAATGCAGGTCCGTTCACGGCGTACCCGAAGATCATAGCTTGGTTGATGAGCCGAAAGGCGAGGGATGCGGTCATAGACAGGATAAGCAAGAGAGCCAGACGACGAACGGTTTTAGATGAGATTGACAGAGAATACACCCTTAGTGACATTGCGGTAACTACAAGAGTTGGTCAAGCACGATCCTTAGGATTGAACCGAAAAGGGCATCTCGGAGTCGGAGCAGACGCGGACATTGCAATATACGACATAAACCCGCAGAAGGAAGATTTACCTGCCAACCCAGGTAGAATCGAGAAAGCCTTCAAGAACGCCGCTTATACTCTGAAAGACGGAGAGATTGTTGTCAGAGATGGCAAGATTGTGAAGGCCGTGGACGGAAGAACCTTCTGGGTCAACGTAAAAACTACGCCTAGTTCCATCGAGATAGAACCGGAGCTTCAAAAAGTCTTCGAAGAATACTACACCGTGAAATATGAAAACTACCTAGTCAACGAAGACTACTGTAAGAATTCAGATCCAATAGTTATAAAGCCGAAAATCTGAACCCGGAGAATACACGCCGGTATCTGTGGTCCATATTCTTGATTCATAAGGCAATTATCCACTTCTACGCATCAGAATCTCAGGGTAAACGTTGAAAAACAGCCAACTTGCTAAAGCCAAAATCACCCGGTGGCTGAAAGAAGAAGGATTCGAAGCTAAGGCACTCAAAAGCAAACACACCTACTTTAATCTGATCACAAAAATGGGCGGAGACCCATACAACATCTTCCAAAGTAAAAACAAGAGGGACAGCGTAATTATCTCATGCAGGTTGAGGCTGACCTCGGAGCAGAAGAGCCTCTTCTCCAAAATGAACAAATCCGAGCAACGATCATTCGTATGGGATCTGAAAATGGCTCTGTTAACACGATCAAGCGTAGGAGACTTTAAATTGAGACCGAAGCCCCCGCTAAGCATGGAAGCAGTCTTCATCTCCTCAAAGCCAATCTACTATGATGGTCTATCCAAAAACACGTTGTTCTCCACTCTCTTTGACATTCATAAGAGCGCAATGATGGTTCAATGGATGCTTGAAGAGACATCTGGAGCTACTGTTCCCACAAAAGACGTACAATCAATGTATGCTTGATGCGATTAAGAGAAGCTTAGGTCACAGTAGCGAGGCAACCAATCAGTTTGCCATTAATTTACAGATACCGTCTAAACCGCTCCCTAGAGCAGGCATAGGCGAAATCTATTGAAGAGAATTCTAAATGGGCACTGGTTAGAATGCGACAGCCTCGAACACATTATAAAGGATATGGCAATAGC
>JAGLZJ010000050.1 GCA_023131555.1 Candidatus Bathyarchaeota archaeon
ACTCAGGCCAGATCTCAGCATCAAATCGTTCTTTAATAATATCTAATCCTCTTGAGGGAATCTCTCTTGTAACATAAACTCTAGGTTTGACCATTCGCAGTCCTCGATTATTCTGCAATATAGGTGTCCGATTTATTAATCTTCCAGTCCCCCTTCTTCAGGTACACGCCTCGAGGCGAAGACGGATGTTCTATGCACGTGTAAAGTTTTATGAAGACTACTGGCATTTTGAGTCATAGACTCACTTGAGGCAAGAGGCTATTGGGTGAACAGTTGAATATGCCGAGGATTCAGAACAAAGAAGCACTTGTTAGCAACGCAGAAACAGAACTAACCGCAAAGGCTAGAACGGTGGTCTTAGAAGCGTTTGAAGCTGCATTGACTACAGCGAATCCGAAGGCAATTGTTGAAGCGCAGGTGGTCTTGAACAGAGATTACCTTGAGATCGGTGAAAAGCGGATCAATCTGAAGAAGTTCAAACGTATCTTTGTCGTTGGTGGCGGAAAGGCTAGCGGAAGCATGGCTGAAGCACTAGAAAACATCTTGAGTAACCGAATTTCTGAGGGGGTGATAAACGTTCCCTACGGTAACATCGCACGAACCCGGAGAATAGAGCTTCATGAAGCAGGTCACCCAACACCTGATGAAGCAGGGTTAACGGGCGCCAAGAAGATCCTCAGCTTGGTTCAGCTTGCAGACAAGGATGATCTAGTGATCTGCCTGATTTCAGGAGGCGGATCCAGCTTGATGCCGTTGCCCCGTGAGGGAATAACCCTGAGTGAGAAGAGGGAAGTCAACAAGCTTCTGCTGAAGTCGGGAGCCACCATAGACGAGATCAACACGGTAAGGAAGCACATATCAGACTTTAAGGGTGGTTGGCTTGCAAAACATGCTTCTCCAACATCCGTTATCAATCTAGTCCTGTCCGACGTTGTCGGAGATCCTCTCGATTCCATCGCTTCTGGTCCAACCGTACCTGACTCGACAACCTTCGAAGACGCCGTGGAGATCTTGAGAGGGTACAACTTGTGGCAGGCAATACCGCATTCAGTTCAGCAGCTTCTCATTGATGGGAAAAACGGGCTAATTAAGGAAACTCCGAAGAGTGACGATCCTGCTTTCCGAAGAGTCAGCAGTCACATCTTGGGAAACAATCGTACAGCGACAACAGCAGCCCATGCAAAGCTTCAGAGTTCAGGACTGAACTCGATTCTTCTCACTACCCTTCTTGAAGGAGAAGCGAGACAGGTCGGTAAAATCTTTGCCTCCTTCGCCAGAGAAATCGAGGCCTCAGGAAACCCAAGACCTAGACCGTGCGGTATTGTCGTTGGTGGAGAGACCACAGTAGCAGTTGTGGGAAAAGGGAGGGGTGGTCGAAACCAAGAGATTGCATTGAGCGCAGCAATAGAGATTGCAGGTATGGATGGAGTTGCTGTTGGTTCAATGAGCACTGATGGCGTAGATGGACCTACAATTGCGGCGGGTGCACTAGCGGATGGAACCACGTTGGCAAGGTCAAAAGAATGCGGGTTGGACGCAAAGGTCGCCTTATCCAACAATGATTCATACAGCTTCTTCACAAAACTGGGTGACAGGATCATGACTGGTCCCACTGGGACAAATGTTAACGATATTTCAATAATTGTGGTGATGTAAGCGACTTAGAAGCGATGGACTCACAGTGAGAGCTGTTATTTTATTCTAATTAGGACATCTCTTTTGTTAACAGGCATGCCTTCTGTAATGCTCACTTCTTCGACTTTGCCGGTTTTCGTCGCTGCAATTTCGTTCTCCATCTTCATTGCTTCAAGAATGCAAACGACGTCGCCGTTCTTCACTTTGTCACCTTCCTTCACGTTGACTGAGACGATTTTCCCGGCCATTGGAGACGTAATCACCCCTGCTTCATATCTTGGCTTCGAAGGTCCTTCCGCCTCTTTGGAAGATTTCGCCTCAGAAAGGTGAGTTGGTGCCTTTTTCACGGTTTCTCGGATCCGAGCTACAAACGGTTTACCATTCACTCTAAGGGAGAAGGGTTGGTGCCTCACAAGCTTCTCAAGCTCAACGCTGTACGTTCTCTCTTCAATTGTAATATTCATCGTAAGAAGGCGGTCCGCACGAGGCTCTAATTTAAGCTCCACGGGTCTTCCGTTTATCTCGGCTTCGAAGTCTCCTTTCTCACCCTTCTTAATCAGCGTAATTCGGTAAGCGAGATCGCCAATTGTGATGTTGTATTCAGGCAATGTCTCAACCGACCGGTCGAATCTGCTCCTGTCGAGCCGCTAGAACCCAAGCGGAGATTCCCGCACGAGTCCTTCTTGTAGGGATTACTGCCTGCGGAGATTGGGTGCTTTTCAGAAAGGCAGCTACTGCTACCGAGACTGCCGCTACTTCTTGAAGCTCCTGCTGTTCTAGTGACGGGGCATTAGGCTTCTCTTTCTTCTGGCCCGCTCTCCTTTTGAAGAATTCCGCTGCGACTGCGGGGAATAGTGCGTAGGTGATTACGTCCTCGTCACTCTGGATATAGGGTTTTAGCGCCTCCGGTATTTTTCCGAGTTGAGGGTCAAGCAAGTCAGCGGGGCGACATTGGATTGATTCTTCGTCCCCTATGATCTTCTTCCGGATCGAGTTTTCGATTGGCGCCGGAGGGGTTCCATAGAAGCCTTTAACGTAGTTCTTCACTTCCTTGGGCACAATCTTGTAGCGTTTGCCTGAGAGTACATTGAAGACTGCTTGCGTTCCGACCAGTTGGCTGGTGGGAGTTACGAGAGGGGGGTATCCGAGTTCTTTTCGAACAGTAGGAACCTCTCTTAGAACGAGGTCGAGTTTGCCTAGAGCATTCTGTTCTTTCAGCTGAGATATTAGATTGGAGAACATTCCTCCAGGAATCTGATGTGTAAGAATCCCGGTGTCGACTCTTTCAGCTAACGGGTCTATCAGGTTCAATGGATCATAGTATTTTTCTCTCAGAGTACGGAAATACTCCGTGATTTCAACCAGGATGTTCATATTGAGTTCAGTGTCATATTTTGTATTCTGTAGACCAGCCACGATGCTCTCGACTGGTGGTTGAGATGTCCCTGAGGCAAATGGTGAAAAAGCTGCGTCAAGAATGTCGACTCCAGCTTGACAGGCTCGCATATAAGTCATCATTACCGTTCCGCTAGTACTGTGACAGTGAAGATGAATCGGAAGCCCGACTTCTCTTTTCAGGGCAGTGATGAGTTCGTACGCCTTCTCCGGCATAAGCATGCCTGCCATGTCTTTGATACATATAGAGTCACAGTTGAGCTCAGCCATCCTCTTACCCACTTTCAAGTAGTATTCGGTCGAGTGGACTGGACTGATAGTGTAGCACAGTGAACCCTGCGAGTGAGCCCCAACGGAATTCACCGTTTTTATCGACAATTCCAAATTTCGAGTGTCATTTAAAGCATCAAAGATTCGGAAGATGTCGATTCCGTTTTCAGCTGCTTTTTCTATGAACTTAGTCAGAACGTCGTCTGGATAATTGTGGTACCCAACAATGTTCTGTCCACGGAGCAGCATTTGAAGGGGTGTCTTACGAACATGCTGCTTCAGTGCGCGTAGTCGTGCCCACGGGTCTTCGTTTAGGTACCGCAGACTGACATCAAAGGTAGCGCCGCCCCAAACTTCAAGTGAGAAGAATCCGACGTTGTCGATTTTCTCCGCTATTGGAACCATGGATTCGGTTCTCATTCGAGTCGCCATCAAGGATTGATGGGCGTCTCTGAATGTTGTATCCGTGATTCTAACGCGTTTAGTCAACAGAAATCACGAACGGAGATGTCTGAAGACTAGAGAAAGCTGAAGGGTCTTATTTTAACCTACCTTCAGTAAAGGGTTTGAAGAGTGAATGTTCAGAGTGGGATGTTGGAGTGTTTCTTCGGAGGTCGAGACTCTCGCTTAGTCGCCAACATTTCCAGAGCGGTTATCAGTTTAGGTCTTGTCTGCGAAGGTTCTATGACAGCGTCTATGTACCCTTTTTCGGCAGCGATGTAAGGATTTGCGAACTTCTCACGGTACTGCGATATCAATTCTTGTTTTCGAGCTTTCGGATCCTTAGCGACTGCGATTTCTTTTCTGAAGATTATGTTGATGGCTCCGGCTGGTCCCATCACTGCGATCTCAGCGGAGGGCCAGGCGAAATTTATGTCTGCACCAGAGTGTTTGCTGCCCATTACGTCATACGCGCCTCCGTATGCTTTTCGGACTATCACAGTGATTTTGGGGACTGTTGCTTCGCAGTAGGCAAAGAGAAGCTTTGATCCATGTCGTATAATGCCGCCGTGTTCCTGATCAACCCCAGGTAGGAATCCGGGAACATCCTCAAAGGTGATAATTGGAATGTTGAAAGCGTCGCAGAATCTTATGAAACGTCCGGCTTTTGTTGATGAACTTACGTCCAATGCTCCAGCAAAACGCTTCGGCTGGTTTGCGACTATGCCTACTGGTCTCCCGTTCAGCCTAGAGAAACCAATTATTATGTTCTGAGCCCAGAGGCGTTGAACTTCCAGAAAGTCACCGTTGTCGACAACTGAAAGGATTATCTCCATCATGTCATAGGGCTTATCTGGGTCATCAGGCAGGATTTCCTCTAGGCGCTCTTCAGTGCGATTTGGATCATCACCAGTTTCCATGACCAAAGGTTCGTCTAGGTTATTGGAGGGTAGAAAGCTCAGCAACCGTCTCATCAAATCCAAGCATTGCTCCTCGGTTTCAACCATGAAGTGGCATACTCCACTGGTCTGCATATGGACCAAGGCCCCTCCAAGTTCCTCGAAGTCCACCTCTTGACCTAAGACAGTCTTAATGACTTCCGGTCCAGTTATGAACATGTGACTAGTTTCTTTCACCATAATGATGAAGTCAGTCATCGCTGGCGAATATACGGCTCCTCCCGCACAGGGCCCCATAATGGCAGAAATCTGAGGAATGACGCCTGAAGCTGTGACGTTCTTGAAGAAGATGTCACCGTAACCAGCAAGGCTAGCAACCCCTTCTTGAATTCGTGCACCTCCACTATCGTTGAGTCCAATCACTGGGGCACCGGTTTTCATCGCCAGATCCATTAATTTACACACTTTTTTAGCGAACATTTCGCCAAGTGAACCGCCGAAGACTGTGAAATCCTGGGAGAAAACGTAGACCGGACGACCATCGATTGTACCATATCCCGTCACGACTCCGTCACCTATCAGCTTTCGTTTACCCATGCTGAAGTCTGAGCAATGATGAACTACAAATTGGTCAAGCTCGACAAAACTGCTAGGATCTAGAAGCAGATCAATCCGCTCTCTTGCCGTATGCTTCCCTTGTTTGTGCTGTTTCTCAATTCGCTCCTTCCCGCCACCGAGTCTTGCGCGCTCTCGCAACTCTCGCAACCGCTTGATCTTCTCTCGAGTCGTGGGTTCATTGGCCTTCAAAGCATGTCCACCTGTGAATTGCTACACTACTACCATCGCTTATATGTGCTCTGCGCTACCGCCCTCCAGAAGAAGAACGAAAGCACAAAGCATAACTTATCAAACCTGCTTGAGGTTGAGTTGAGATCGAATGCTGCAGTTCTACAACACGTTGACTCGAAGGAAAGAGATTTTCAAACCCATTGAAGATAACGTAGTTCGCTTGTATTCATGTGGACTCACGGTATACGATTACGCTCATATCGGTAACCTGCGAGCCTACGTGTTTGTGGATCTTCTGAGACGTTGGCTAGAGTATCGGGGATTCAGTGTCAAGCACGTGATGAACCTGACGGATGTAGATGATAAAACCATTCATGGTATGAAAGAAGAAGGAGTCCCGCTTAGGCAGTATACCGAGAAGTACATCAAAGCGTTCTTCGAGGACCTCGAATCACTCAATGTTGAGAGAGCGAAGATTGTTCCCAAAGCTACAGAACACATCGAAGAGATGGTTAAGCTGATTGAGACTCTCATTCAGAAAGGGTACGCGTACCATGGTAACGACGGTTCAATCTACTACGACATCTCAAAGTTCGAGAACTACGGCAAGCTTTCCAAGATGAAGATCAAGGAGTTGAAGGCAGGTGCAAGAGTCAAGGTCGACGAATACGGCAAGAACGAAGCCCGTGATTTTGCCCTATGGAGAGCGTGGGATCCGGATGACGGAGATGTCTTCTGGGAGACCAGTCTCGGTAAAGGTCGACCAGGATGGCATATTGAATGTTCCGCCATGTCAATGAAGTACTTGGGTACCACGATAGATATTCATACTGGCGGCGTTGACAATATCTTTCCTCATCATGAAAACGAAATAGCTCAAAGCGAAGCCGCTACAGGCGAGAGGTTTGTCAAGCACTGGCTACATAATGAGCACCTGATAATAAAAGGGGAAAGAATGGG
>JAGLZJ010000051.1 GCA_023131555.1 Candidatus Bathyarchaeota archaeon
GGAGGCGACTTAGCAACTCGGTACCCCGCCAGAATGGCGGCGGGAATCCTCTATGAGGTAACTGACATTGAAGACTGGCTCCTAGACCACTCCAAGTATCTACCAAGAGGCAGAGAAGAAGCACAGATAATCATCAATCAGCTCCACGGCAAACGGTCTCTTCCCGCTACGACAAGTTGCGGTCGAGTCTTGGATGCAGCAGCATCAATCTTAGACGTTTGCCATTCAAGAACTTACCAAGGAGAACCAGCTATGAAACTGGAGTCCACCGCGCTACGTGGAAGAGACGTGCTACAAACCGAAACTGAAATCGAAGGAAGCGTACTCGGTACTACCTACATCCTCAGGAGAGTCTTTGAAGAACGCAACCGGTTCGCTGCAGCAGACTTAGCCTTCTCTCTCCAATCATATTTGGCGACGGGACTCTCTGAAGTCGCGATCCAAGAAGCCGAGAAGACGGGGATAGATGGAATCGGCTTCTCCGGGGGCGTAGCCTACAATCGACACTTCGCTCTGCGAATAAGAGAATGCGTAGAAGATGCAGGTCTCCAATTTCATGTCCACGAAGCTGTACCAGCTGGCGACGGAGGAGTCTCCCTCGGACAAGCTCTCGCAGCAGTCATTACACAGTGACCGTATGCCACGCTACCGCTCGTAAGCTTAATTAACTGGGGGCAGTAGGTCTCCTCACATGTGTTTAGCTGTTCCAGCCAGAATTACCAAGATCGAGGGTGACTTGGCCAAGGTTGACTTCGGTAGCTACGTTAATCAAGAAGTAAACGTTGCGCTGGTGGAAGCCAAAGAAGGCGACTATGTACTGGTTCATGCAGGTTACGCTATTCAAGTTCTGGATAAAAAGGAAGCTGAAGAGACACTGCAACTGTGGAACGAGCTGCTGAAGATGGAAGAGCTTAACACCTAAGGTGGTCATTATTTGGCGGATTCCGAAGTTGTCCGGGCTGGTGAAGGCGAAGTCTACGATGTAGAGTTGGACGAAAACATTCTGAAAGCGAACCGTGAGCTTGCAGAGGAGAACCAAAACCTGCTCAAGAAGAACAATGTTGTAGCAGTGGATGTTATGGGTTCGATTGGCGCAGGCAAAACATCGCTGATTGAGCGTCTCGCTGATCAGCTTAGTAAACGCTATCGCATAGCCGCTCTAAAGGGGGATCTAACAACCACAATTGACGCCGAGATGATTAGACGTCACGGTGTAGAAGTTGTGCCTATCAACACTGGGAAAGAATGCCACCTCGATGCGAACCTTGTGAGAAAAGCATTGAAGCGGCTACCCCTCAACAAGATAGACCTCCTATTCATTGAGAATGTTGGCAACCTCATCTGTCCTGCGGAGTTCCCCTTAGGATCTGAGAAGCGCCTTGTGGTGATCAGCGTGACAGAAGGTCCCTACATGGTTGTCAAGCACCCATTCATCTTTCTTGACGCTGAAGTCGTCGCCATCAACAAGATAGACTTGGCCAGCGCTATGGGAGTTGAGATTAAGAATCTCCGAGCAGACGTGAAAAAGGTCAACCCGAAGTCTGAAGTTGTGTTCACTAACGGGCGGACAGGAGAAGGAGTCAACCGTATCGCGGAAGCCTTAGGTCTCTAAGGGATTAATGGAGATGCACGAAGTCTCAATAACGACGCAGATCGTAGAGTCTGTGAAGACGGAAGCGACTGAGCAAAAGGCGAGGAAAGTTCTGGAGGTCTACCTCCAGATAGGGTGTTTGACATTCCTGAACCCGGAACAAGTGAAATTCTGGTATGAAATTCTGACTAAGGACACGATACTGGAGGGTTCAAGGTTAGTCGCCGAAGAAGTCAGAGGGTCTGTCCACTGCTCCGCCTGCGGGTACTCCGGAGGTTTAGGGCAAGTAGACAGCTCTTTGCCTCACATGCTAATGCCTACCCTGCAATGCCCAGAATGCAACGGAGTTGTGAAAGTCGTCGACGGCAGGGATTGTGTCGTGAAAAGAATCAAAATGCTGATCTAGGTTGTTTTCTTGAGCACCCTGACTTCTTTCCGAGACCCTGAACTCGCCAAGAGACTCGTAAACGACATTAAGAAGCTTCACCCTCCCCACAAGACAGTGGTCTGCCACGTTTGCGGAACACACGAATGGACGGTGACCCACTTCGGACTGAGAACTCTTCTACCAGATCTTGTCGAGGTGATTGCCGGTCCCGGATGCCCCGTATGTGTTCTGCCAGCTGCTGACATCGACGTAGCTGTAGAATTAGCGCTGAAAGGAGTAACCATCACGACCTTCGGAGACGTCTTGCGTGTACCTGGATCACAATCCTCCCTCGTGGAGGCAAAAGCTCAAGGAGGCGACGTTCGAGTCGTCTACAGCATACAAAACGCTGTGAAGATGGCGAAGAAAGAACCTGACAGAGAATTCGCCTTCTTCGCCATCGGCTTCGAAACCACAGCGCCACTGACCGCAAATGAAGTCTTGAAGGCTCCGCCAAACCTGAGCTTCCTCACCTCTCACCGCTTAATTCCTCCTGCAATGGAGTTTCTATTGGGAGTAGGAGACCTGCAGATCGATGGATTCATAGCACCAGGCCACGTCTCCACAATCATTGGACTGGAACCTTACCGAGTCTTCTCAGAAGCTTACAACATGCCGGTGGTCGTAGCAGGATTCGAACCAATCGACGTTCTGATCGCAGTAGACATGATTCTCAGGCAGACAAAGAAAAGCGAAGCAAAGCTAGAAAACGAGTACAGTCGAGCAGTGAAGCCGGAGGGTAACCTGAAAGCCTTGAGCCTGATGGCGCAGGCTTTTAACGTTGTTGAAGGCAGATGGCGGGGGTTAGGTCGGTTACCCCAATCAGCACTGGCGCTCAAAGAAGAGTTCGTCGAGCAAGATGCCCTTCAGAAACATCATCTAAGGAAGAAAAAGGGGAAAGACCTTCTGCCAGGATGCCAGTGTCACCTTGTAATGATAGGGAAGATCAAACCTTCAGAGTGCCCCCTCTTCATGGAAACATGTAACCCCAATGAGCCGAAAGGCGCGTGCATGGTTTCAAACGAAGGCACTTGCCGAATCTGGGCTCAACATGGCGGTACCCGAATTCAATGAGCAGCCAACTGGCTTCTGACATATTCGGTGACGCCTTCAACACTGTTATTCAAAACCGTCTCTTTGAAAATAGGGTGCTTCCTGACGTAGGCCTCGGCCTTTGAAAACATCGAGTCTCTTGCGAGAATCCTCCTTCTGACAGCTTCGAGTCCTTCTCCTTCCTTTATACTATCTTTGGCGCACTCAGCCCAGAGCTGAAGTTGCTCCACATATCCTTGTAACTTCTCTAACGGGTTAAGCGGTTTCCCGAAATGACTGTAATACGCTGCCGCAGGCTTCAGGTCAATAAGTCTCCTCAATGATGCTAGAGCTAGGTCTAAGCGGAAAGGTGCCGGAGTAGTTGGCACAGTCACGTCCAGCTCTTTCACGTAGATTCCCGCAGCGTCTCCTGGAAAGAGGCTTTCAGTTAACGTTTCGTAGTAGGCTAAGTGGTGGGAGGCATGTCCTACCGTCTCAAAGACCTTCAATTCAACGCCCTCACCGAGACTTAGAACTGAACCGTCGCCTGCAGCAGTTATTCTCTGCTCCGGGATTGGCTCAGGTTCGCCGTAGAGATGAGCCGTTTCCTTGAGGGCCTCTTGGGATCTTGCCCACAGAAGCTTAGGGTCTGCAAGGTGAGGTTTCCCACGCCTGTGGACGATCAGTTCAGCTTGAGGAAACTGTTTCATGAGTGTTCCAGCGCCTCCTCCGTGATCAAGGTGGATGTGCGAGACTGCGATGTAGGCGATGTCTGCAGGTTTCACATCAATCGCTTGCAGGTCGCTGAGAAGATTCTGCGCTGAAGACCTAGGGCCCGTCTCGATTATTGCTACCTTCTCGCCCCTTATCACGTAGCTGGCTGCGAAGTTCTTTATTCCGCTGGGTTCAAGATCAATGAGATGTATACGTGGGTGAACTTTGCTGATCCTCATCGGTCATCCTTGGTCTTAGGCTTTTCTGGGAGCTCCGCAGTTCGGACATGAACTCGCGGTATTCGGCATCAGGGTTTCACAGTACTCGCAGGGCACCATCTCAACCGCTTCCTTTTCAGTAACCGGGGTCGTTGCCTTTATGATCTGAATTTCAACTGGTTTACTGGTTACGTCAGGGCGACCTTTTATCGTCAAGACTCCTTTGATGAACCAGCTAACGTTTCCATCTACTCCATCAAAAGTTTCTCTTCCACCCGCCGGGATATTCACCTTGAACGGAAACGTCTTGCTGAATCCAGGTATCAGGTGCATGGGGCCTGCAGCTTTCGGATCCGCTGAATGAAGTGTGGCGACATCCCAGTTGACTCTCCGGACCTTTCGTTTTCGCTCTTCATCATATATCCATCTCTCTCTTCGCTTCTTCTCGACACAGCGCAGTTCACACCGAACACTCGTAGAATCGAATTCTTCCTCGCTTGAGATCGCTACTGCGCCCTTAAGATTGTATCCTAACTCCACAGTGATTTTGGGAATTGTCAGCTGAACGGTGGCATCTGGCTTCGTGAACCTATCTAGAAACCCCAAACCTGCGTTCCCTACCGAATTTAAATTAGAACATCTTCGAATCTTGCTTTTAAAGGTTGGAGTAACTAAGTGAAGAGGGCTCTCAGCAATCGGTCTGGCTATATGCAGGTGCGGAATCTTCAGCGCACAATGGGCCTCCAGTTGCTTTAGACATCCTTTGTTGAAAGAAGCTTTCTGCCGCACTCCTTGCAGAAGACTGCTTTCAGCTTATTCCTTGTACCGCAACGAGGGCAGTGTAGTATGGCTCTTGCTCTAGTCTTGGCGCGATGGATAAATGCTTGAAGTGCCTCATTCCGCCATTGAGGATAGCCTATCATCCACACTAAATATTCTCAGAGTTTCCGATAAGACTTCCGTTTAAACACTTGGATCCGCGTAGCGTACGATCTCTCGCAAGAGTAAAGATGTTATTCTTCGGATCGGTGCTTCTTCTGCTTCTTCAGGAGCGTTATGTATTCCTCCGTTCTTTCATCAACGTTCCATTTGAAACCAGTTCTTCTGACGAGCAGGTTCCAGAAATTTATAAACCTCTCCAAGCTGACTTTGATGAACGCTATCATGAGGGGCAGGGGGATTACTATTACAAGTAGTAGGTTGATGGGAAATGAGAAGAACATGAGAATAAAGAGGGTCAGCAGGCTGTTTAGGAAGACGAGGAGAGGCACAATTACGGCCCAGAAGACGCCTGAGGCACCTATTTCCACGGGTGGGTTGGGGATCTTCAGAATCAACTTATGGAACTTCGGCAGTTTCTCTCTTTCAATCCCCTTTGAACGTTGGATGTATCTGCAGCATTCACACAAACCGTCTTCCAGAATCCTTTGTTCATGACAGTTCTCGCATTGTCTCAGTTCGCTTTGAGTCACGTTCACCGCTTTCCGCTGTGCTCTTGTCCTATGGAACGATGGAGTTAGCTTTAAGTGCTTACTATCTTGGTTCGTGCCCGGTTTAATCGCGCTCACGTTGGTTCCAGATACGAATAAATACACAGAAGTAGCTGTCCTAAACGAGTGTCATTATCTTGTTTGATGAGACTGCGTTAGGGTTATTGAAGAGTCTATGTGAATCCTTTGGTCCTTCTGGGTTTGAACGTGAAACCGCACGCATTGTAAAATCCCACGTGAAGAGCTACTCTGACAAGGTTTTCAGCGACAAGCTTGGTTCTATAATATTCCAGCGTCTTGGAGAAGCTGAGCGTCCAAGAGTCCTGGTTGCAGGGCACATTGACGAGGTCGGGTTTGTAGTTGCGGGAATAGCGAGAAAAACAGGGTTCTTGAAGTTCAGTCCCCTCGGAGGATGGTGGGATCAGGTTCTTCTCACCCAAAGGGTGACTATAAGGACGCGGAAAGGCGATATCTTCGGCGTCATTGCAGCCAAACCGCCACATCTGCTGTCAGAAGACGAAAGACGCAAAGTGGTGAAGATAGAATCAATGTTCATTGACGTAGGAGCGTCCAAGAAAGAGGAAGCGGAAGAACTCGGTGTCAGAATAGGCGACCCGGTTGTCCCATGGTCTCCTTTCTCCCTCATTGGCAATGGTGAAATTGCTGTTGGTAAAGCCTTTGATGATAGAATAGGCGCTTTTGTAGCGATGCAGATGATAGAGGCGCTGAACCGGAACAAGACGCCTCATCCCAACAACGTGTATGGGGCAGCTACCGTTCAAGAAGAAGTTGGTTTACGCGGCGCAACCACCGTGGCTCACGTAGTCGACCCCGACGTCGCTATCATCGTGGAAGTGGATATTTCAGGAGACTTGCC
>JAGLZJ010000052.1 GCA_023131555.1 Candidatus Bathyarchaeota archaeon
CATGGAGAAGTCAATACCCAATTGGAAGGACGAAATCTCAAAAGGAAGCTTCGGGAACGTCAAAGACTGGCTCGTAAGAAATGTGCACGAGCACGGAGACCTCTACGATCCAGCTGTCCTCGTAAAGAAAATCACCGGAGAAGAAATGAACTTCAACCCCTACCTTGAATACCTAGAGCACAAATTCTCATGGGTCTACGGATATTAAACCGATCAACCCACGACCCACACGCGTAGCGCGTGCTTTCCAGTATTTCGAAATGTATGCCAAGGTTGAATTACCATTGCCCCTCAATGACGCGCGCCAAACTTAAGTCGAACCATTGGACAATCAGCATATTCAAGCACACGTGTGCATGATCTTTTTAAGAGAATCCTATTTATGCGATTGCAGACCACTGTGCAAAGAAGGTGATAGATAAAGCATGAGTTCACAAGACGTTTCAACCGACCCATCTACAGGAAATAAGAAGCACAGTGGTTCACCGACTCCATTTGCCTTTTCTTAGTCTCTGCCGTCTTAGCAGCCATTGTTTTTCCAAACCTTTTGTCAATCGCTTTTATCCTTGTTGCCTTAGTTTCCCTAGGATTCCTACCTAGCTGCATGGCTATTAACAAAGAGTGGGAAGAGGCTATAGTCCTACGCCTTGGAAAGTTCCAACGGTTGGTAGGTCCCGGTTTCTTCTTTAAATGGCCTCTCGCGGAAAGCTTTCTGAAGCAAGACAAGCGCATAATCACACTGGACATCGCGAGACAGGAAGTGATGACAAAGGACAACATCAGCGTGAACGTGGATGCAGTTGTATTCATAAAATCGTGAACACCAAAGACAGTCTGGTAAACATCAGAAGCGTAGAGATGAGCGTTATGAAGTATGCGAGACAACCCTGCGAGACGTAGTTGGTGATGTCGAACTAGATGAGTTGCTAGCGAGACGAGATCGCTACTCGGATCGTGACAATAGTAGATAACGAGACTAAAGATTGGGGCGTGGACATCACTTCTGTAAATCTACAGAATGTGGAGCTGCCTGACGACATGAAACGAGTAATCGCGCGGCAAGCTGAGGCCGAACGCGAGAAGAGGACCATGATAATCAAGAGCCAAGGCGAGTTGACGGCTGCTGTCAACCTAGAGGAAGCGGTACAGCAGATGAGCAATCGCGCCCTATATCTGCGTACTCTGTCAAGCCTAGAGGACATCAGCTACGATCAGAGCAACACAATAGTCTTCGCGATACCCATGGACATGGTTAAAGGCGAAATCATAGGCTTATCGGCTTTCGCAGAGGCTGACAGGGCTACGAAGGACACACGAGCCCTCAGGTCCTCTGATAGTTCCACGAAAAAGACGCGACGCTGATGCTTCGCTACACAGTCTGAGCATTCATTCTCTGTCTCCAGATTTGAGATTCCACCGAAGCAGTAACAGACATTGCGCGAGCGACCGATTACAAGTCGACACAGTCTAACTTCTGACTCTTCTGTTCTCACTTAACACGCATAGACTCGCATATGGATAGCATTACGCGCAATCACTCTTTCAGCTTCCAAAAATATAGAATGCTCCTCGTAGTTTAAAGGTGCACAGATACGCTAGAAAATTGTAGCGTTTCAATTTAGCACAGAGGTCGGTAGTGTTTAGGAAGAATGATTCTGGTTGTGTGAAAGTCCACTAGCCATGCTCTTGCACGCCATTTCTTAACAGCTTTGCTTCTACGTCTAAGAAAGCACATTTCACTCCAGAGAAAACTTCACAAGTCTATAAAACGCTCCTCTGATAACCGACACGTATCACCATCCAGCATAGTTTCTTGATAAGAATGATTCACATAGCTGTTGCTAAGCTCAGGAAACACCTTGCTTTTGATTGTCTTGATTCAGCGACGCATTAGGAGACCTAAAACTTAACAGTTTCTTCTACAACTCAGTTCAGAGTCTTCTTCAGTTCCTGCACGATTGCTGGCAGAATCTCGTAGAGATCGCCTACAAGAATGTAGTCTGCTACTTCGAAAATTGCTGCCTCTGGATCTTTGTTGATGGCTACGACGACCTGAGAGTCACGCATTCCTGCAACATGTTGGATCATGCCGCTAATGCCACAGCCAATGTACAAAGCAGGCTTAATTTTCTTACCTGACAGACCAACCCAGCTTGAAAACCATTTTCTATCTTCAGCCAGTGGTCTTGTGTTGCCTATTTGACCTTGAAGTGTTCGAGCAAGCTCTTTAAAGAATGAGAAGTCTTCTTTCTTCTCAACGCCTCTTCCTCCGCATATCACAATCTTGGCGTCCTCGATTTTCACGTCTGTTGCTTCCATTTTTTCAATCTTCATTATTTTTACCTTCGGCTCTTCCAAACTCATTGAAATCTTTTCAGCGTTACCAGTTCTTTCATGAGGTTCCAGCTTCTCAAAGGTTCTTGAAGGTATGGTGGCGATTTGAGGAGTCTTCAAATATGAAGCTGTAACAATTGCGTTGCCACTGAACACAATTCTCTTAGTTGTCAACCAACCTTCTTCGTCTACGAACAATTGAGAACAGTCAGGTGTACATCCTGTCTGCAGTCTTGTAGCAAGCCTAGAAGCTAAGTCCTTTCCATTCTTGGTGGCGCCGATTAGAATTATCTGCGGATTTTTTTCTTTGGCAAGTTTTGTCAGGGCAGCAAGGCAGGTTTCAATATGGAATGCTCTTAAGTTTGGGTTATCAACAATCAGAACTCTGTCAGCTCCGTGCTTGATGAGTTCATTCGCTTTTTCTTTCATATCTCCTCCAAGGAGCACTGCTGAAAGTTCGGTATCTAATTTGGCTGCCAGAGGAGATCCGCAGGCTAAGAGCTCTTTGAGTAGCTCCATGTTCTCTGAGAACGCCCAAACTCCCTTCTTTTCACCCATATAGTTCACTTCCCGACAACGCCCTCTTTAACCAATTCCTTTACCAGTTTCTCAGCAATTTCAGCAGCTGTTTCCCCTTCAATACGAATCTTCTTCCTGCCCACTTGCGGAACCGTAACATCCCGTATTCTTACTCCAGAACCGCTTTCTCCGACCTCCTCAGCTGAGACCTCAATATCTGCCAGCTTCCAAGTCAATATCTCTTTCTTGGAGGCTTTCATAATGGCCATTAAGGACGGAATTCTGGGCTCGTTAATCTCCTTCGTTACCGTAACCAATGCAGGAAGATTCGCTTCAACTGTTTCATATTGATCTTCAAGAACCCTCTCTACCTGCACTGTTTTCTGAGTAATATTGATCTTCCTAGCATAGGTGATAACTGGTATCTTCAGTAGCTCTCCTAATCGTGGACCAACCTGAGCTGAAAACCCATCTATAGACGCTTCTCCACAAAGAATAAGATCGAACTCTCCAATCTTACCTACTGCTTTTGCTAATACGCTTGAGGTTACCCAAGTATCTGAGCCCTTCAATGCTTCATCTAGCACCACAAATCCTTTATCAGCACCCATGGCCAAAGCCTCTCGTATTGAGGCTTTGACTTCCTCAAAGTTGACAGTGACTGTAGCCAGTTCCCATCCGTTTTTCTCCTTAATTCGTATTGCTTCCTCCAGAGCATTCTTGTCAAAATCACTTATCTTGCGTGAAACGCCAGCAGTGACCAACCGTCCTGTTGAAGGATCTGCTTTCAATTGGCTTACATCTACGGATTGCTTAAGGCACACGATAATCCTTGGCAAGTTCTTTGCTCCCGGAGAATCTACCTATCAAGAGAAACGAAAATTAAGGTTTTGGGCGCATGCACCAACTTGCTGCTTCTTACATACCTTGAATAGGATAACTCATGCATATGTATCAAATCAAGGTGAAATGCGTACGCGCAATGTCCACACACAAGAGTATTCATTAAAACAAATACCTGTATCGGGATAAATAACAAATGCTTCTGAAAATTAGTCTACGACGATGGCTTTATCATCCTATGTAACCAATTCGAGTAGTGATTACAGGTAAGGACTCGTGAAAAGAAATAACCGACAGCTGAAGTTGGATCTGATTCTGAAACCTGAGAAATACCAGGAATGGATCGATGTCAAAGACATCGTAGCAGACAAGAAAGTTTACGGAAAGGGAGTCAAGGACTACATCAAAGCGATGAAATCAGGTATTGACCTGAGACCAATCATTGTTATCAAACATCCGGAAAGAGAACTGTATGCTGTCCTTGATGGTCATCACCGATATTGGGCTCAAAAGGAGGTGGGCATTCTAAGAATTAAGTGTGCAGTTATCCATGATCTTGTCGGCCCATTGTTTTTCCTTACAAAAGAGGGCTATCTACAACCTACGCCTCTCTTCACAAAACACGTCCGAGTTCCCTTCTTAAAACTCAAAGTTTTCTTGGAGAAGTTCCTCAGAGACCCGGATCAGTCAGTCAAGACAGTTTAAAGAGCTAAACATCATCCAACTGTCGCTGAACAATCCGTTTCAGAATCGTGCTGATGCACGAGTAGATGTAGGCGCTTGGGGTACCATTCTACATTTCACAAACACGTAAATCGAAGTATAGCTAGCTAAATTCGTAGAGTGCTAATGTAAGACGCACACTTGCTACGAAGGGACTCTTTTCAGCTTTATTAACTCCTTCTGCAAGAAAGGTTCTGGAGTGCGTATGCCTCGAGAGAAGTCCTGTGGGGCTGTTGTGTTCAGGAAAGATCCGGATGGCCTACCGCAATATTTACTGCTGAATTATGGAGGTCACTGGGACTTCGTGAAAGGGCAAGTTGAACCACATGAAAGCGAAAAAGAAACAGCGTTGAGGGAACTCTCCGAGGAGACAGGAATCTCTCACTTTCAGCTAATTCAAGGCTTCAAGAAGACGATCAGCTACTACTACCGACGAGGAGATCGAACCGTATACAAAGAGGTCGTCTACTTCCTCGTTCAAGCCCAAGAAAGCAGCGTGAAACTCTCCTATGAACACGTTGGCTATGCTTGGTTGGGATACGAACGTGCCATGAAGAAACTCACTTTCAAGAACGCCCAGAATGTCTTGAATAAAGCCCACAGTTTCCTGAAGCGACCATAGTTATAGAGCGCGACTTGCGCCACTAGTTTGTATTACGAGTCCGCTTTCGAAGAGACTTCGAGGAGACTTCGGTGAAGATTACTGTGAAACTTCAGAAACCGGGTCATTTTTATGTCAAAAAACAAATCGAAACGGTCTGCATAGGCGTAATTAGGATGCCTTGAGACTCTGACATGTATGCTTCGTCTATCTTCGAGGTAATTACTCCCTCGTTCGTCTCACAGAATATGTCTCTGTAATGGAGAACAGCAGGGATGGTTTCAATTAAGTCTGCAAAACTGCATGGATATCTGGAATGTCCTGTTGCATGACCGAATGAGTGCTTAAAAACTTCGTTCCGCTTCGCTATTTTAGCGATAATTCAATGGTTCTGGATCTGCCAGATGATCTTCACGTAATCTTGAATAAGCTGCTGCCTACGCTGTCCTCCTTCCAAGGCATCGATACGTTTCCGTAAATGAAACGCACGTCGCATCAGCATTTGTGTGTCCAAAAAAACCCTCCTTTAGTAGCGAATTCGAAACTCATGGACTGCCCTCTTAATAAGAGTTACGTAGTGAGTCTTCAGATTAACATAAGTATCAATTTTACCTTGGCATTTTCGATAGATTAATATGTATCAGGAAGAGATTCACAGAAGGTGATACGAATGTCATGCGGTTGCGGTTCAAAGAAAACAGAACAGAAAGCAGACGATCCCTGCAAATGTGGAAGCGGAAAGAAGACCAAAGAGTGCTGTGGCGAATAATCGCCTAGGTCCTTTCAGCTAATTTCACTCTTTTTTCGGATAGCAATATAGTATTGCGTTCTCTTTCAAGAAACAGCGAAAGATTTTATGACAATTCAAGCCATCTGGAACCACATCTTAGCATTCACACATCTTGCTATAGAAACCACTTATTTTTTTAGGTATAAATCCATTCACGCATCAAAATCCTTAAGAGTAGTTAGTGAGAGTGGCACAAGTTGAAACGAAGTCAGACGAACTTTAAAAGGAATATGGAATATAGGCTCAACAGAATCCCCAGGATGTAGATATTCATGGGTTAAGGCTCTCGTTAGTGGGGGATGCAAGATCTCAGGACACTGTCGAGGTTTTTAATGCATATGCGCTTAGGGAGCATGGGTCGAAGTGGGACGAAATCCACACGAT
>JAGLZJ010000053.1 GCA_023131555.1 Candidatus Bathyarchaeota archaeon
TCCAGATATTAACTTTCTGCTGACAACATTCGAGACTGAAATCGGGGGATTGAGGTCGGTTTCAGCGACCTCTAAGCTTCATGAGAGTGATTTCTGCGGCTAGAACCATGGGGTCCCAGGTTTCGCACAGGGGTGGAGCGTAGGCAGTATCCGTCTTTGCCAGTTCTCGCACAGTCATCTGTTTCTGGATTGCAAAGGAGATCGCGTTCACTCTTTGAGTGACTTCTTCTCCGCCGATGATCTGCCCGCCGATGATTCTCTGTGACTCCTTCTCTGCAATGAGTTTGACTTTTATTGGTTTGCCACCGGGGAAGTAGTCCGCTCTGGTCATGGATGTTATTGTTCCAGTCACGCTCTCTATTCCTTCTCGTTTAGCGAAGAACTCTGTGAGTCCTGTCACTCCGATCTGCGTTTCGAAGAGTTGCGTCACAGCTGATCCTAGAACTCCCGTGAAGAGGGAGTATCCTCCAGCAGCATTCACTCCCGCAACCTTGCCATGTCTCACAGCTACGGTGCCTAATTGAGGGCAGACCGGCTTCTTGGTGATGATGTTGGTGCTTTCGGCGCAGTCACCTGCGGCGAAGATGTCTTTAACGTTGGTTTCCATTCGCGCGTTCGTCTTGATTGTCCTAGTGGGACCTGTCTCTATACCCGCCTTCGTTGCAAGATCTGTGTTGGCTCTGATTCCTGTAGCAATCACAACTACGTCCGCAGGGATCTCCTCACCAGCAATCGAAACAGACTTCACTTTCTCTGTTCCCAATATCTCATCAACGCCCTTCCCAACGATTATCTTGAGACCCCTCTTCTCCAAGTATTCTTGAACCTGCTTCGCTAAATCCTTGTCAAGCATCACCGGGAGAACCTGAGGGAGAAGTTCGACAACCGTAGTGTCCAACCCTCTTTCTCTCAATGCGACAGCTGCCTCGAGACCTATCAGCCCGGCTCCGACGACAGCAGCGGTTCTTGCCCCATTCTTGATCGCTCTATCTATTCCTTGTCCGTCTTCAATGGATCGAAGGGAGTAAACACCTTCCTTCTCTTTACCTGTAATTGGAGGAATGAAGGAACGGGCGCCTGTGGTGAGGATCAGAGTGTCATAAGGTAACGTCTCACCTCTTCCTGAGCTGTCTACTGTGTCAACAGTCTTGTTATCCGTGTTGATGCTTGTGGCAGTCGTCTCCTTTTTCAGGTTCAGCTTCATCATCTGATAGAAGCTTGGCGGAAACACTATGAGGTTGCTAAAGTCCTTTATCTGCCTGCCTAGGACGAATGGTAAGCCGCATCGAGAGTAACCTGCATTTTTCTCCTTCGTTAAGAGGGTGATCTCTGCCTTTCGGTCGGTTTTTCTTGCCGCTGAAGCCGCGTCAACGCCTGCAGCGTGGGCACCGATGATCACTATTTTCCTGGGCATTCATCTGGCCTTCTTACAGACTTTTATGCCACTCAACTGCCTTTGCATGATCCATTATGCTCTTTAGCTCATCCAAGTTGTCGGGAGCGATTACCAGAAGCCACCCTTTTTCGTATGGATCTTCATTCAGGAGCTCCGGGCTGTTCGAAACTTCACCGTTTACCTGTTCAATCTTACCGCTCAAAGGAGCTATTAGGTCAGAGACTGCTTTGACTGATTCCACCGTCCCATAAGGTTCCTTCTGCTTGATTGTATCCCCTTCTGATGGGAGTTCAGCATACACTATCTCACGCAGCTGCTTCTGAGCATAGTCCGTTACGCCAACACGCGCCTTTTCGCCTTCTATCTTCACCCACGAGTAGTCTTCCGTATAATAGAGTCCTTCTGGAACTTCCACGTCGTTAACCTTCACCATGTTCAGTATTTCACCTCTTGTATTGAGAAGATTATCTAAATGCCTTAATGTCTTAAAAGATTGACTATGCATCCCCATTGATTCCATTCCCTCCACTTTTCGCCCTCATTAGTCACAGCTTATATCATGCTGGGATTACAGTAGCTTGGAGAACTTGCATGCAGTGTAGAGTTCTGTACCCTTTCACTGCAATTGTCGGACTCGACAAGCTGAAGCTTGCAATGCTGATCAATGCTGTGAATCCTGCAATTGGAGGACTGCTGATTCGAGGACCCAAAGGCTCAGGGAAAACGACCGCTGTTCGAGCTCTCAGAGACGTTCTGCCGAAGATCAGAGTTGCGAAAGGTTGTCCCTTCAACTGCAATCCCAGCGATCCTTCAAACATGTGCGAGAAGTGCAGTGCCTCCTTTCTGAAAGACGGCGAATTATCCGCTGAAGACAGAGAGATGAGGGTTGTTGACCTGCCTCTAGGCGCAACCGAAGACCGTGTTGTAGGCAGCTTAGACATCGAAAAAGCGATAAAACAGGGAGTTGAAGCATTAGAGCCTGGAATCCTCGCGGAAGCAAACCAAAACATACTGTACGTGGACGAAATCAACCTGCTGCCTGATCACATCGCTGACGACTTGTTAGATTCCGCCGCAACAGGATGGAACGTTGTTGAAAGGGAAGGCATCTCAGTGAGCCACCCATCCCGCTTCATTTTCATAGGCACAATGAACCCTGAAGAAGGCCAGCTTAGACCTCAACTCTTAGATCGCTTTTCCATCTCCATGACCGTTGAAAAAATCACGTCTGTTGAGGAAAGAATGGAAGTAGTGAAGCGGAATCTTCGCTTTGAAGCCGACCCCGAAGCCTTTCTTAACGACTCTGAGCCGATTCAAAAGAAGCTTCGAGACCGAATCAGCCAGGCTAGAAAGAAGCTGGCCTCGGTGAAGATGCCGCCGAAGCTTCTTGAAACCATCTGCAGAACCTGCCTGGATCTCGATGTTGATGGTCTGAGGCCTGACATTGTGATAAGCAAAGCAGCCATGACCTTGACAGCTTTCGAAGACAGGAGAGAAGTTGGACTCGGCGATGTTCTGGTTGCCTCCGAGCTTGCTTTGAGTCATCGTACGCGAGAGGGTGGATTCAAGGACCCAGCGACCCCGGAGGAGATAAAGGAGACCCTTCTCAGCGCGGCTAAAACTGTTGGTTACGTCCCCCAGAAGCCTGGAGAGAAACCGAAGGAAAGCGGGGAGAAAGGCTCTGGCGGCTCAAAGGATGCGGAAAAGGAGGGTCGAGCAGTCGTAATGGCGAGGGGTGAGATGAATGAGAAGTTTAGGGACTTTCTTCGCAAACGTAAAGCCCTCTTTGAGCGCTGGAAGGCCCTCTCCGGTCTCATCGTCTGGCTGAACAGGTCACTAAGGCAGGTGATATTCGCTTTCGGGCGAAGGCTGAAGATGAAGGTTAAGGGCATGCCTAAGGTGAAGGCGGCTGTTAAGAGTGATAAACCCCTCCGAGCTGATGAAGGAGAGGAAGGAAAAGAAGTGTACCTGAAGAAGATGAAGGGCATACCTTCAGTTGAAACTGCGACCCGATCTCCCAAGATAAAGAAAGGGTTCTTTCTCTTCAGAGTCTTCCAGGGCTCAACGAAGATCTCAGGCTTAATCCCCAACCTCTCCTTTCGAGTGAAGAACGTGGGCAGCAGAAGAATCGGGTCTTTCGGGAAGAGGGCTGAAGCAGTAACTGCAGCCAGTCGAGGTCGAGCTACTGGCTGGAGGCTTCCGAAGACGAAGCCTCGCGATATACATCTTCCTGCAACTATACGGGCGGCAGCGAGAAAACGTGCTTACCGGAAGAGCGGTCTTGAAACTGCCTTCAGTATAGACATTCAGGATATTCGTGAGAAACTGAGGCGCTACAAGGCGCCTTTGATAATCGTCTTCGTCTTGGATCTCAGCGGGTCAATGATGCTGAATATCCAAGCAGTGAAACAAGCCATTCTGAAGCTTCACGGGGACGCGTACCGGTTTAGGGATCGGGTTGGAATCGTAGCACTGAAGGATACAGGAGCCATTGTTGTTCAGCATCCGATCACTAATCTCCGCGTTGTCGCCAACAGGCTTATGGCGCTGAAGATCAGCGGGTACACTCCTATTGCGTCAGGGATGTTGAAGGCTTGGGAGGTTTTGAGAGAATCGAAAAGACGGGATCCTTCCGCAGTCCCTGTTATGGTCTTGATAACGGATGGGAGCGCAAACGTGCCCTTGAAGAGAAGCTTAGAGAGTGGCGAAGTGCGGGAGATCGAAGAACCCCGCGTCATAGTTCGAGAATATGAAGACCTCGCCATTCACGATGCACTGTCCGTGTCCAAGATGGTTCGAAGAGAGGGGATCCACACCATTGTGATAAACACTAACCCCAGGCTGTACGGGCGCGAAACCTTCGGCTTCGCCGTCACTGAGCAGATTGCCGCTGAGACTAGGGGGACGCTTCATGTGGTCGGTCGATTGGCTTCTGAAGAACAGGTGGTTGAGCGAATAATGGAGAAGGTGGCGGAGGATCAGCGTTTGATTGCCGCTGAAGCCTCCTAGGGAATGCTGTTAAGCGCAGAGTTCAGCTATCTTTCGGTCAAACACTCTTCGCAGCATTGAAATTGGCAGGTACCCGTTGGCTGTTATTGTGTCGTGGAAGAATCTCTCGTTGTACTTTGCACCGCATTTCTCCATGACTTTTTCCCTAAGTTCGAGGATCAAGTGTTTCCCGAGCAGGTATGATAGGGCGTAGCTGGGGGTCTGAGTGTAGCGCCTCACCTCTGCGACTGCGCCTTCCTTTGACATTGCAGCTTCCTTCATCAGCATTTCCACCGCTTCGTTGACTTCCATCTCTCCGCGGGAAAGCTTGACATCTACAATGATTCTGACAGCTCTCCAGATGACATCGTTCACTTGAATCAATCGGGATTTCAAGCCTTTAAGGTACCCATGTTCCATCATCATCTGTTCACAGTAGTGCGCCCATCCTTCCACGGTTTCAGTGCCTTGGGCCATTATGTGGATGATTGAGCTCCTGTTGGAGATTGTGCCTTGAAGGAAGTGTCCTGGAAAGGCTTCGTGGACGGCGGTGTTTCTTATACTTGCGTAGTTCAGGTGTTTGCCTAAGTTGGCGACGTCCTTGGGACGAGTGACGATGTAGACTCCTAACATTGGTTTGTCGAATCTTGACGGCATCATCATGGCAGCAAAGGGGATGAGCGGAACCAGGAACGCCGGCGTCTCTTCCACCGTCAGCTTGTCGTCTTCGTGGACTGTGGCGATGCCGTTCTTCACAATGAACTTCTTTGCGTCTTCCATGCTTCGTCTCGTTGCCTCTAGAGCTTCCTCGAAGTTCTTTGGGGCGTCTCCTTCAACCATCTTCAGGACTTCTTCAACGCTTTTCTCTGGAGCGATTTGAGCTGCTATCTCTGCCCGTTCCTGCTTCAGCTCTTTGAGGTATTTGACTCCGATTCGATAGATCTCTTCAGAAGTCATTCCCAAGTCGCGAAGCTCAATCAGCTTCTCAAACTTCTCTTTCCCTAAAGCCCATTCTTCAATGGTCTTGGATTTCAGGCTTTCAAGCCACTCCATGTGTTGTTTGAAGGGCTGCATGAAGGATTGAGCGGTTTTCATTAGTCTAGCACTGAGTTCATTGGGGATTTTTCCTTTGGTTGAGCCTGCAACGAACTGGAATAGGGCAGGAATCTGCTGCGCTGACTCGATCGCGATTTCAGTCCATAGTTTCACGGGTTGTGAGGCTTTGAGTCTGGATCTGAACTCCTGCAGGTATTGGGGAAGCTTCTCTAGTCTTGCTATGATGGAGTCTATGCGTTTCTCCAGCGGGGCGTAGTCCCTCGTGATCATCATGAAGAATATGCCTCCGATTTCACC
The DNA here is from genome assembly GCA_023131555.1 of Candidatus Bathyarchaeota archaeon. GTDB lineage: Archaea > Thermoproteota > Bathyarchaeia > Bathyarchaeales > SOJC01 > JAGLZJ01. The sequence continues at coordinate 5,738 of JAGLZJ010000053.1, forward strand.
GAAGGCGTCGGGGTCTAATTCGTGCCTTCGCATTTCGGTGAACTCAAATCTGCTCATTTCAACGCTTTTCTCAAGAACCTCCCAGTCGATCTTGTTGGCTTCGTTCAGATGGTCGTAAGCGACCGTCTTCTTCATCTGGCTGACTCCGTCCTCCAGCATCTTTATGTTTTCAGCAATGTGCTCCGTGTCTCCCTTCGGGAGGAGGTTGTCATAAGGGTCGTGTAACCCAAGGTAGCTGGCTAAGTGCGGGTTCTTTTCAAAAAACCGTTGTAATATGTTCTTCTTCAATTCCTCAAATTTCTCGTCTGCACTCATGAGTTTTCGCCTTGTTCACAGTTAGAACTTCTTTTCATAATTAAAGTCTTAGATTCTAATCAAGTACTCTTCATGCTTCGCGACAAACTTGCTGACTGGGTGACTGGTTCAGTTAACTCGTTAGC
>JAGLZJ010000054.1 GCA_023131555.1 Candidatus Bathyarchaeota archaeon
CGGTTGAGTTTGCTGGAACATCGCGAAGCACTGTTGTGTTTGGTCCGATCAAGCTGTTTGGGCCAACTCTAACTCCAGGCATCAGCAACGCTTCTATCCCCGTCTTGACGTCATCGCCTAAAACTGCGCCAAGCTTTCTCCTTCCGGTGTCCACAATCCGATTCTTCACTTTCATCTTCACGTTCTCGCCGTCGAAGCGGTAGTTAGCAACTTTTGTGCCAGCGCCAAAATTGCATCTTTCACCGATGATGCTGTCTCCTATGTAGGAGAGATGTCCAATATGGACACGGTTCATGATGATGCTGTTCTTGATCTCGCACGCGTTTCCAATTCTCGCTTCCTCGCCGATGCTAGTGAATGGACGTAGGTAGCAGTTGGGGCCAATGTCGCTCCCCTGTCCTATGAAGACAGGCCCTTCAATATAGGTTCCAGAGCGAATTCTGGCGTTTTCCTCTATTTGTACTGGACCCCGTATCTGGACGCTTTCTTCAAGTTGTCCGTTCACTTCAGGAGTCATATTAGAGAGAATTCTGCAGTTTGCAGTTAACAGGTCCCACAGCAATCCCACATCAAACATGCTTTCTGCAACGACTTCAATGGCCGCTATATTCTTCCCTTTGTTTAATAGGTGAAGTAGTGAATCAGTAATCTCAAACTCACCACGAGGTGACAACCCCGTTTGGTCTATCGCGTCAAAGATGTCTTTTGACAGAATGTAGAGACCCGCATTTACGAGGTCTGCTCTTCCTTGGGACTGCGGAGGTTTTTCGATGATGTCCGTAACATATGAGTTTTCAATCTTAACAACGCCGTATTCTTCAGGGTTCTCAGCAGATGTGACAACCATTGTGGCAGCAGGCGTTAGTTCTTCATGCCTCTTGATCGCGGCGTCAATTACTTTTGATTCCAGTATCCAGTCGCCATTAGTGAGCAGGAAATCCTTTGATAGAAATGGTTCAGCGTATTTTGCGGCGTCAGCTGTTCCCTTCAGTTGCTTTTGAACGGAGTATTCAAATTTCATCCCATATCTTGAACCATCACCAAGCCATTTCTGCAATTGATTTTTTCTGTAGCTGACAACGAAGATCACGTCGGTTATTCCTGCTTCTTTGAGAGCCATGAGAACGTGATCAATGATGGGTTTTCCACCAACTGGTACAAGATGCTTCGGACGTGTCTCGGTCAGCGGATAGAGACGTGTACCCTTTCCTGCAGCGAGGATTACAGCTTTCAACGAGAGACCGCCTTAACTTCTTTTCTAAGAATCGTAGCTACTGCGTTTAGTATGTCAGTTGCTTCTCTTTCAGTTTGGGTCTCAACCGTTATGCGAATTAAAGGTTCGGTACCAGAAGGTCTGATTAGAAGCCAGCCTTCTTTCAAGGTGAGGCGTAATCCATCGATTCGTGATTCTTCTTTGATTTCTATGAAGCCCGATCTCACTTTCTCGTGGATATTATTCATTACAGATTCTTTCTCGGAGTCGGAGCAATCGATGTTTCTTCTAAGCATGTGATATTCTGGTACTCCAGAGATGAATTCAGACAGGAGTACACTTTTTTCTTCTAAGGTGCTAAGCAACAGGGTAGAAGAGAGGATTCCATCCGGGCAGTAATGGTATTTTGGATGGATCCAGGCGCCGCATGGTTCTGCGCCGAAGGAGGCGCGGTTTCTTCTTATTGCATCTGCGATATATACGTCGCCGACCTTTGTTCTGATGACTTCGCCGCCCTCTTTGCCTACCATCGTTTCAATGGACATGGAAGCCTCTACATTCGTGACTACTTTCTTGTTTTCATGTCTGCCTATAGCATGAGCAGCGTATGCGGCTAGAAGTCGATCAGAGTCCGCTATCCGTCCTTTCTCATCCACCATAATCATACGATCGCCATCTCCATCAAATGCTACTCCTAGATCAGCTTTCAAGCCGCGTACAGCTTTACATAATGGTTGCAGGGATTCTTGAGTCAGTTCAGAGCCTCTTCCAGGGAAGTGCCCGTCTGGGTGGGAATTGATGGTTGTGACCCTACAATTCGATTTTCTAAAGATTTCTGGGGCGAGTTGGCTGGTTGACCCGTTGCCCGGATCAAGGACGAGTTTCCAATTCTTCTCAACTCCTATGTCGCCGACTATTCTGTCTACGTATTGACGTGTCTCATCGACTCGAGTGATTTTGCCGACAGCGTCCCAAGATGCGAATCGATGTTTTCTGTTGCGAATAAGTTCTTCCATTTGGTTCTGTTGTTTTTCATTAAGGGGAGTTGAGTTGGAGTTGAAGAGTTTTATGCCGTTGTATTCGGGAGGATTATGGCTGGCTGTAATCATGGCGCCGGCATCAGCTCCTAGATTTTTGGTCAAGAAAGCAAGAACGGGAGTGGGAATCATGCCTTGGCAGAGCACGGTGGCGCCGCAGGCCATGGCGCCTGCCGCTAGGGCATCCTGCAACATGGGAGAGGAAGTTCTTGTGTCGTGTGCTGTGAGAACCTTTTGTGCTTTCACAATGGTTGCTAGAGCCTGACCGGCTTGCAGGGCAAGTGCAGGCGTAATCTTCTCGTTTACGAGGCCTCTTATGCCGCTACTTCCGAAGAGCGTAGTCACATCCTTTCCTCTCTTCTGGGAGTAAGCTCGTTGGTGTTAATAGTGTTTGTGCGCTTCGCTAAAGTAGCCAATACGCACTCGCAGAGGACGAAGTTGGTTTAAAGCTATACGTAAGCGGGTTACGCATTGCACTATGCGTGTTTTCGCGTGCGCGCGCACGTTTCGAATATGAGCTTTCTCTTAAGGAATTCCTCCCCCTACGAACATGTCATAGAGGTAGCGATTCCAATCCTCTCCTTCTTTCTTGAGCATTTCAAAAAGATCCTTCAGAACCTGGTGGTGCTGTTTCTCGTCGTCCACAATCTCTTCAAGGATTCTCCTAGTGTTTTCATCTTCGATTTTCTCGGTAATTTTAACTGCTTTCTCCATCATCTTGCTCTCGATCCCGATGTGACCTGAAAGTTCTCCGCTCATCTTCTTCCTGTCAACTTCACCAACTACAGCCCGTCGATTCAGGTCGATTAGCAGTTGATATGTGTCAGAGTGTTTCTTAGTGTCCAGTATTATTCTGTGAATGAAAAGCTTCACAAGAGGATTCTGTGCTGACTTATACAGTGGACTGAGCTTCTCAGCTGTCTCGTCTTCAAAGGTTTTCTGTTCTTTCAGCATCTCAAGGGTCTCATCGTCAACTTTCTGCCAAACGCCCATTACTTGGTGCTCCTTCAACGGAATACTTCTTGCATCACTATTCATAAAGTTTAGGATTTGGTTGCTCTATTTCTGTTGGATTATCTTCAAGTATGCGAATGTGGCGGCAACAGCAAAGATTGCTGAGAAGACTGTTAGGTTTCTTACCATTGTAAGCTGAAAGGGGGGATTTCCGAGTAGAAAAGATCTGATTAGATCCGCTCCACTGCTTAGAGGGTTCAATTCAGCGAGGACAACGATCGGTTGAGGCAGCACTCCATCTCGACCTAAGTTCTGGATGAGGGAGAGTGGGTAAAAGATGCTGCTGCAGAAGAAGAGGACGTAGTACACTAAGCCTCTTGCTGTGACGAATTTCTCAAAGCTTGTCGTAGAGGCTGCAATTGCTATGCTTAGACCCGATATTCCAGTAGCCAACAGGAATAAGGCGCCGAGGATCACAAAGAACTGAGGAAGAGACGGGAAACCTACTACAAGAAACGTTGTCAACAGGAGGGGCGACATATACATCATTCCTCTCATTCCTCCAGCCAGTAGTCTTCCAAGTGCGAGTTCTATTCGGGTAATGGGTAGGCTCAGCATATAGTGGTGGATCTGGCGGCGGACCTCCATGTTGATCTCTCGACCTATCATGAAGGCTGAAGCAAAAAGGCCAACTACGGTGACGCCTGGTGCAAAGAAACTGAAATAGCTTGTGATCAGCTGGATTATTTCAGGACTTACCATCTGATTATAAATGACTGCCATTATGAAGAGATCTGCTAGGTTCATGCTGATGAGTCCGGCCAGCCACCATTTGTAGCGGAAGAAGTTCTTGAAGTCGTATTCAATCAGGCGTAAGATTGCTTTCATTCACTGCCATCCTCCACCTTCAAGTCTTCTCTCGTATATTGTGACGCTGAAGAGTGTGAAGAGAGAGAAGAAGATTACCAAGCCGAGTACTGCTAGTAGTGGCATGGGGGTCATTGTCAAGTACTTCTCAATGCCGACACCCCAACGGAATAGATCTGAAGCGAAGGTTAATGGATTGAAGAAGGCTAGCGAAGCGTATATCTGACTTGCGTCTTGGACAAAAGCCAGAGGGTACATCGTTGTGCTGAGGCGGATTATGAATGCGTTAAGAACGCCCATGAGAATGTCAAATCTATTCCCGGATTTCAAACCGACGGCTATCGTGATGCTCATTCCAGAAACGCCGAAGGCGAAGAGAAAGAGCGCCAAGAGAGCAATCAATAAATTGACTGGGTTGGATAGACCAATCACCAGCAATGTGATGGCGATTACTGGTCCAACAAAGATGAAGCTTCGGATTCCGCCTCCAATTGATCTGCCTAGTACAAGTTCTTTTCGGGAGACTGGCAGGCTAAGCAGGTACTCGAATACTCCATGCTCAGCTTCTTCGAAGATGTCGTAGCCGATGAAGACTGAGGCGGAATACAGTGTCATAACGACGACTCCAGCAACGTAATATTCGAAGTATACTTCAGCTAAGTCTGGAACAACCATTCGGGCTGCGATCAATCCGAAGAAAGCGACTTGAGCTGTAAACCATATGGCTCTCATTATGATCAGGAATTTGTACTGAAGAAACATCCGTAGGTCTCGTTCAACCACTAGTAGTAGTTGCTTCATCTGTTTCACTTGGGTGGCTTTGTGATACTTTTAGTATCAGCTTCTTCGATTGTCAGGCCGGTGTAGTGGACGAACACGTCGTCTAGGCTAGGTTCACTCATATGAATTGACTCGATGGGTAACTTGTTCTTAAGGAGAAGTTCCATCATCTTGGGAACGATTTCTTCAACTCTGTTCAGATACACGCGAAGATCGTTGGGTTTCAGGGCAACGACGTCTGCAACATCTTTCATCGACTCTAGTTTCTTCAGTACAGTTGAAGGTACCTCTTTCTCAAGCCTGATCGAAACAGTGTCTCCACCGGGGATGCTGTCTTTGAGTTTTTTCGGAGTGTTGCAGACTAGCAATCCGCCTTTGTGCATGATGCCGACTCTGTCTGAGAGGATGTCAGCCTCGTAGAGTTCATTGGTAGCTAAGATTATTGTGGATCCCTCTTCACGTAACTCGCGGATCATGTCCCAGATTTTGTGTTTGCCGATGACGTCAATCTGCGCTGTTGGTTCATCAATGAATGCTATTTTAGGTCTCTGTATCAGGACCTTCGCGACTTCAACACGTTTCCTCATCCCCCCTGAAAGTCCGTGAACCTTCTTACGCCGGTATTCCCACATGTTCACGTCTTCCAGAACCTGCTTCACTCGGTCTCTTCTTTCTTCAGTGGATAATCCGCAGACCTTGGCGTGCCAGTTCAGAACGTCCCAAGGGGTACTAACCCACAGAAGTTTAGGTTCCTGAAAGCAGATCCCTATCAGTCTCCTAACATTGTCAGGGTTCTTCCGAACGTCATATCCTCCAATTGTCGCAGTTCCATCTGTCGGTTTAATAACGGTTGAAAGCATCAGAACCGTAGTCGTCTTGCCTGCTCCATTTGGACCTAGCAAGCCGAAGATTTCACCGTCTTCAATCTCCAGATCCAGATGGTTTACTGCCAGCAAATCCTTATAACGTTTAGTTAAATCGTGGGTCTTGATTATTGACTGCATCTATTCTACCTTTCAAGATCTGGCTGAAGTCGGAACAATGGAGTTTCAAAGCGTATAAATATATCGCGATCTTCCCGCGCGCACGCCTGTGTGTTCGAGGTCTCCAACGCCTTATTAGACTCAATTGCTTGAATGAGACCGGTAGTCACCATTGCCCAAGGCTGTGCAAGAGTCTAATCGCCTTGCGAAAGAGAAGAGTCCGTATCTGTTACAGCATGCCCAGAATCCGGTCGATTGGTATCCTTGGGGCGGGGAAGCTTTCAGCAGAGCAAAGGATGAAAATAAGCCGATCTTCCTG
>JAGLZJ010000055.1 GCA_023131555.1 Candidatus Bathyarchaeota archaeon
GAGCTGTCAAGCAAGGAAACCGAGAAGGTCCCCGAGTCAATGCAGGATGAGGATTCAGAGCAGGAGATACCTAAAGATTGTCCTCAATTCTACGGATACTTGAAGACCCGACCGAAAGGCGAATCATTCTCTGACACATGTCTAACCTGCAGAAAGATGCTTGAGTGCCTCATGAAATAGAATGCACCAAGCGAGGACGGTTACTGTTTATCTGTTGGACAGGTAGACAATAATGTTTATTAAGAATTCAGATACTTGTTTAGTTCAGCATTATTCCGCAGCGTAGTCAATATGATCAACATAGCGACGTTCTCAGTATTCTTCGCGATCTACTCAATCTCTTCACTGATGGTTCAAGCACCTCTATTCCCAGGAAATGCAATATGCGACGTGCTACAAATCTCGGATATGACCCAAGCAATCGTCGCTAATGCTTTCGTAAACGGTATCTTTTACGGGTTTGCAACGTGGATAATCTACTATATTGGCTCAAGCTGGATAAAACGAAAGCTTCAGAAACAAGAAGACTGAGAAGGCAAGCCTAGAGAGATGTGAACCCGGTGAGGTGCATAGTGGTCTTGCACTTGTTGCACTGTATAACGAGTTCCTCTAATTGTTCATTCCTTTTCATTTTGACGTTCTGAATTATGTACGTTTCTTCAGACTTGTCCTCAGGTGAGATAACAGATCCACATTGTGGACAAGGAAAATCACCGCTTCCTTCAATCTTGGTAAGGTCGATGGCATGCATCGTGGAGGGTTTCTTCATAATCCCACTTTCCCGATATCTGTTGAGCCCTTGTACACGATATGCATAAATAACATTTGTGAATCACGGATCAAGAGGACCCGATGAAACTACGCGCTAGAGTCAAATAAACGAACAGTCTATACTTCTGTTTCACCAAATCAGCAAGCAGGAGGAGTTACGATTAAGCACCTGAAGGTGACGGCTTTTGACTGTCCAGATGCATGGCATAAGACACTGAATGCCATCTGGGAGCATGGTGATAATTTCGATGTGCACTATGGCTCGGAATGTGCAAAAACAAAGAAACTCAATATTTCAATTGAGATCATGAGGCCGGAGACGAGACCTCTGGTAGATGACAAAGCACCATGCAGCATGAAGTACGTTCAGTGGTACGCTCTGAAATACCTGTGGTCTGGTTTGCTTGAAGATGAAACATACACTTATGGAAGCAGACTCAGACAACCAGTGGATCAAATCGAGAAAGCAATCGAACGCTATCTGGAAAAACCCCATGACAGACAGATAACACTAGCCATTCGACTTCCACGAGACATACTGAAAGAAGTTAACGAGAGAAAGCATGAACCTCCTTGCTTGAGCCTGATCGACACTGAAATTTCCGAAGACGAGCTTCACCTCACCAGCTACTTTAGATCCTGGGACGCTTATGCAGGTCTTCCAGCCAACATAGCCGGCATTCAACTATTCAATGAAGCATTAGTCTCAGAACTCAATAAAAGAGGGGGTCTCTCGATTGAGCCGGGAAGATTGATTTTTCACTCAAAAAACTGCCATATTTATGAAAGACAGCTTAAGCTGGTTCAAGATCTTCTCAAGCCGAATAAGAACGCTAGAAAGAGACCGTACCATAAATCCACAGAATGAAATGCGTACATGGAGACTATATGTGTTCATAGATGCTTCTACGTGTATATCGACCAGTATTCATTTCGTCATCGATCTCTCGGAGCAAGAGAATTCTTCGGTAGGTTGGGGGATGAGTTGACAGCCACCTGTTTACGGCGGTCCAAGCTGAACTTGCTTCCTTCTCCATTGCGAGCTGAAGCTCCCGTTCATCGAGGACGCCGTCACGGTCAAGATCGTATGTGTCCTTTCGCTCAACAATACGCTTGAACTCAAGCTTGGCCATGGCAGGGTCTCCAATGTAGAATGTTCTTGCATGAGTCGTGGGCTTCGGAGAGAGAGATAAACCATACGTTATCTTTGCCAGGGCGCTCTGCAGCTGCCTTGGTTGACCCGTAACATAGGCAGAATAAGCGTCTGCGTAGTGTTCACGCAGTCTGCTCAAGCCCTTGACAAGAAGAAGAGTGAATATGTAAATCACGTAAGCGCATATGGCCACAAGGATGAGTATCATTTTGAAACCTGCTCCTTTCTTGCTGTTGGAGCGTCCTCCACCCCATCTCGCCGCCTGAAAGGTCCCCCACGCGATCCAGTATGCGAGAAGTGGTAGGGCTGAAAGCATAGTGACTACGAAGTAGTCCTTATGCTTGAGATGCCCTAATTCGTGTCCAATAACTGCTCTCACTTCACTTTTGTTCAATTGTCGAAGAAGGCCCTCATGCACTGCTAGCGTAGCGTCTTTTGCGGTTCTGCCGAAGATGAATGCATTGGGGGTTTCATCTGGAACAAGAGCAAGCTTCGGCGACACCAAGCCATTCTTCTCACAGAGCGCCCCCACTGTTGATTCAAGCCACGGATTCTCTCCTCGATCCAGATAGCGTAGATGTGTAGACCCTCGAACTATGACGGGCCCAATCAAGTATTGTATTATCAGGAACAAAAGAGTCGCCAGAAACGCCAACACCAATGGGAGGCTGAGCAAGAAGGTTACAGCTGCCAAGAAAATTGTGAATACGATGCTCACTAGAAGGATGGACATAGTCATGGATAATTTCAGTCGAGAAAGCCTGGCCAACTGATACCCTGATGGAAATCTAAGAAAGCAGCTTCATGATAAGCATTCTTCTCGAATCTTCGAGACAGTTACTCAGAGAGCATTTGCACCGATCATGATCCTGAAATCATATATAGCCTAGTTTGCTCCGTTAGGTGATTGGAGAGCGAAATGGCTAGATCTCAACTGGGACTCCTGACTTTCGGTGTTCTGCTCATAATTCTTGCAGCTTGGTCGGCTGCTTGGATTCTAGATATAATTCTGCTCTGGGATCTGTTCCCAGGAATTATTCTGTCAGTTGGAATCTGGACAGTCTTCCTAGCAGGAATCAAAGCTTCCCGTTCAGGTTCAGCAGGAGGTAATGCTTTCAGCACTTTTGGTTGGGGAATGCTCGCCCTCGTACTCGGTGGTTCATGGTGGCTCAGCAACCTCGGAATGCCTATAGAGATGACCATTGTCTTTGTCCTTTTGTTACTTGGACTGCTAGCAATAGCAACAGCACTCCGTTCAGCCATGAGTCAGAGAAAGTAAACCAAGATCGCACTGATACTGGAGGAGGTTCACCATAACCATCGTCCATGGAATCAGCTGCTCCCACTGTGGGGCTCCGCTGAGATTCAGTCCAGGAGAAATTATCAGTACATGCCGCTATTGTGGTTTCACACAGGTAGTTCAAACAGGACAGGCTTTCGCCTTTGAGCATTCAATGCTTCTTAACGAATATGCAATAAAGGGTAAAGGTCGGGAGGAAGATCACTCACCCAATATCGACGACCCAGTACTCCAATGGATGTCTACAGGCTTCACAAAACCAAGTGATCTAGCCAGAGATTCGAAGTTAGTTGAGAGGAGACTGGTCTATCTTCCTTTCTGGGTCATAGATGTCGACGTAACAACTTCCTACGAGGGGATTTTTGAGAGACTTCAACCGCCTGTTGTTAAAAAGAGACAGATCAAAAGACACTACGATTGGCTAATTCTTGCCAGAAAAGCTTCTCACTTCCCGGTTAGGGAATATGATGTTCCTTTGGAAGGAAAAATCCCCTTTGACTTCCGTAAGATTGAGGACTTCGCAGAAGTCTTGAACAGTGAGATGGAGAAAGCTGAAGCGATGGAGAAGGCAGACGAAGAGATAGCGGCGCTTCATGAATTCCTTGCAAAACAAGAAGTGGATAAAGTGTTGGAAATCAAGACAGAGTCCAACCATGACGAAGCAGTTTACCTCCATTCCCCGATCTGGTTCGTTTCCTACGAATACAAAGGAAACAGGTATGAAGTGACCATGGATGGAGCCAAGGGGCAGGTTATCAAAGGAGACCTACCACCAGTCAAGTTTGGCATTCTCTAGGCACGCCTGGATGCACTTATCCAGGCGAAGTCTGCTTCTTCAAAGGGTTTTCCGACAGTGATCTGAGACAGATCACGAAACGGTTTATTTCTCGAAGAAGCAATAAAGGATTGGATTACGCTCACATGGAAGAAATGATCATCGGACATGGAACATGGTACGATAAGATGGCTGCAAGAGTTGTTGAAAGGGAACGAAAGCTGAACCATAGCCTCGAGTTGATCAGAACGGAAATGGGAATAGGAGCCTCAGGTCTTCCCCACATTGGCAACTTTGCAGATGCTGCGAGATCCTTTGCAGTAACGTTGGCTTTGAGAGCGCAAGGTTTCAACTCTGAACTAATCGCGTTCTCAGATGATAAGGACGGTCTTCGCAAAATCCCCGCGGGATTCCCTGATTCAATGAACAAGTACATCGGTTACCCTGTTACGGAGATACCGGACCCCTATAAGTGCCACACAAGCTTCGGCGAGCACATGAGCTTCCTACTCCTTGAAGCCCTTGACAAGAGCGGGATAGAATACAAGTTTTTTTCAGCAAAAAAAGTATACAGAGAAGGCCGATTCAACGAAGAGATTAAGAGGATCCTGCTGAATGCGAAGAAAGTGGGGGCCATCGTGAAAGAGGAGGTGGGACAGGAAAGATACACTGAAACCCTTCCGTATTTTCCAATATGCAGGAACTGTGGCAGGATATACACTACAAAAGCACACGACTACAAGCCAAAAGAGGAGAGAATCCTCTACAGATGCAGTGGAATGGAGATCAAAGGAAAGCACCTGGAAGGGTGCGGATACGAAGGGGAAGCAGACTACAGAATCGGAGAAGGCAAACTCAGCTGGAAAAGCGAGTTCGCTGTACGCTGGAAAGCTCTGAAAATCAAGTTTGAAGCCTACGGCAAAGATATTGAAGACTCAGTGAGAATAAACGACAGAATCTGCAGAGAGATTCTGGAATATGAACCGCCACTGCACGCAAGATATGAAATGTTTCTAGACAAAAGCGGAAAGAAAATCTCAAAGTCGGCAGGAAACGTATTGACTCCTCAAGTCTGGTTCCGCTACGGTTCTACTCAGTCCCTGATTCTGCTGATGCTGAAACGCTTTACCGGCACACGCGAGCTCTCAGTTGTTGATATTCCTCAATACATGAATGAATTCAACGACCTTGAAGACATCTACTTCTCAAGAGAACCGGTGAAGAACCGGAAAGAACACGCAAAACTTACAGGGCTTTACAAATACTGCCATTGGCTGACACCGCCAAACGAACCAGACATCCACATACCGTATAACCTATTGTCTTACTTGGTAAAGATCGCCCCAGACGACAAGAAAACTGAGTACGTGCAGAAGAAGCTACAGCAGTATGGCTTCCTGAAAGAAGGGGTCTCTGCAGTAAGCTTGGAGACGCAGATAAGTTTCGCTGACAACTGGAACAAGGATTTCGCTGTCATAAAGGAAGTTCCTTTCGATGCTTCACCTAACGAGATTCTAGCCCTGCAGGAGTTGATTGAAATTCTAAGGTCGGAGACGCAGGCGGAGACTCTTCAAAGCGAAGTCTTCGAGACAGCAAGGAAACACGGTATCAAACCAAAGAATTTCTTCAGGTTACTGTATAGAATTCTTCTTGGAACAGGAGGGGGTCCACGCTTAGGTCCATACATCATGGCGATGGGAAAACAGAACGTCATTGACGCCCTGACAAGGGCGCTCAGAGAGAAGCATTGAAGGCACCTCGAACGTGGATTTAAGCGCACGCGCATCTATCAAACGATGGATAAGTTACTTATATCGAGTCAAGCTGAAGTTCTGTGAACGCCCCATTTGGGGACCCGTAGTCTAATCTGGACCCTCAGATCAGTAGAGACATCTCCCCTGCACTCCCCCTTTTTCTGCCCTTCTTTCAGAAACGATAAATGCTCCTGAAGATATTAGCAGGGCGAGACAGCACATAGGCCCTCCCTAAGGAGCCCGTAGTCTAGTCTGGATAAGACACTGGCCTGCGGAGCCGGAGATCTGGGGTTCAAATCCCCACGGGCTCGCCATGATCATCGGGTAAACCTTGCCTGCGCAGGCGAGAAACTGGGTGGTTGATCTATTATACTG
>JAGLZJ010000056.1 GCA_023131555.1 Candidatus Bathyarchaeota archaeon
CCTCGGATGCCATTCCTGATGTCGAGCAAGTTCAGGATCTTGTGGAAAGAATCTTAATAGACAATGGTCAGGCAGGCATAGCGAAGGCGTACATTCTCTACAGGCAGAAGCGCGCAAGAATAAGAAGAACAAAGGCACTTCTAGGTGTTTCAGACGACCTTAAGCTCCCCTTGAACGCTATGTTAGTCCTAGAGCGACGATATCTCAGAAAGGATCAGAGTGGTCAAGTTCTGGAATCTACAAGTGAGATGTTTAGACGTATTGCAAAAAGCGTAGCTGAAGTTGAAAAGGAGTATGGCAAGAGCAGTAGTGAGGTTCATGTCTTTGAGGATGAGTTCTACGGAATAATGACCAAACTCAAGTTTCTGCCGAATTCTCCAACACTGATGAACGCAGGTACAATGTTCAGACAACTCAGTGCTTGCTTTGTTCTTCCTGTTGAGGACTCAATAGATGGGATATTTAACACTCTGAAAGTAGCCGCAACAATTCATAAGACAGGGGGAGGAACGGGTTTCTCGTTCTCCAAGATTCGACCGAGAGGAGACATCGTTAGAACAACGGGAGGAATCGCTTCAGGAGCAATATCTTTTGCCAAGATCTATGATGCAGCAACTGACGTCATGAAGCAGGGAGGTCGGCGACGAGGTGCAAACATGGGGATACTTCAGGTTAACCATCCGGAGATCATGGATTTCATCGTCTCCAAAGAGAAGGAGGGAGTTCTGAAGAACTTCAACCTCTCTGTTGCAGTTTCAGACGAGTTCATGAAGGCAGTTGAAAAAGATGGTGACTTCCACTTGGTGAATCCGAGAGATGGTGAAATAGTGGAGATGCTTAAAGCCAGAGTGATATGGAATCTAATGATAATGATGGCCTGGAAGAACGGAGAGCCTGGAGTCATTTTCATTGACACAATAAACCAGAAGAACCCGACACCTGACATGGGACGAATTGAAGCCACGAATCCCTGCGGTGAACAACCACTTCTGCCCTACGAATCATGCAACTTAGGCAGTATTGACGTCAGTAAATTCGTGAATGAAAACGGAAAGGTCGACTGGGAGGATTTACGCTGGACAGTTAGATCAGCGGTGAGGTTTCTTGATAACGTTGTTGATGCCAACGTCTATACACTACGTGCGATCGAAGAGATCACCAAGGGAAACAGGAAGATAGGGCTAGGCATCATGGGGTTCGCGGACATGCTGATCAAGATGGGAACCCAATACGATTCGGACGAAGGAATCCACACAGCGGAAAAACTAATGCAATTCGTAGATGCAGAGGCTAGGAAGATGAGTTGTGAGCTGGGAAAAGAAAAGGGCAACTTCCCAAACTTTGAGAAAAGTATCTGGAAGGGTCGCTTTACTACTATGAGAAACGCGACTGTGACGACCATCGCACCCACTGGCACAATTAGCATAATCGCAGGTTGCTCTCAAGGGATTGAACCAATCTTCGCCATCATCTACATGCGCGAGGTTTCTGAGAGTCTGGGAAGAAGCCTGATTGAAGTGAATCCCCTGTTTGAAAGGATGGCTTTGAAAAAAGGATTCTACGAAGAAGAGCTGATAAAGAAAATCGCAAGAAAGACTTCAATAAAGGATGTGAAGGAGATTCCCAGGAAAGTCAGAGAACTGTTCGCTGTGGCCCATGACATTGACGTCAAATGGCACGTCCGAATGCAGGCAACTTTTCAGAAATTCACAGACAACGCCGTTTCAAAAACGATAAATTTCCCCAATAGAGCAACACCAGATGAAATTGAAGGCGCATTTTGGTTAGCCTATAAATCCGGATGCAAAGGCATAACCGTATATCGACACGGAAGTCGGCAAAGGCAGGTCTTGCGTCCAATAGAGAGCGAGGGAACCCTGAGGGAGCTGAACCTCGGGTGCTCAACCTGCAACTAGATTAACGCGCTCACAAACCCGCATGGAAGTTGTGGTGAGGTCAAGATCACTGTGGTGCATCTTCGCTTTTCCAAGTGCCACTCATTCCCTCTTCAGTAAGAACGTATTCTTTCTTGAATATTGGCGCCTCACTCTTAAACCGCGTTACTGCTTCGATTAGGGTGGAGAATACTTCACTCCTGTGAGCTCCAGCGACCAATGTGTAGACTAGATCTTCACTCACCCTGAATTCGCCGAGGAGATGGTGAATCTGAACATCTGTTATTCCTGCTCTATCATTAAGATCCTTGCATATTCTTTGTAATACGCTGTCTGCCTGTTTCTCATAGCCTTCCAGCTCAAGTTTCTCCACTTTCTCCCCATCATCTGTCTCGCCTCTGACGACACCTATGAAGATGGCGATTGCACCTGCTACTTCAAAGCCAGTTCTATTCTTAACATCTTCAATAAGGTCTTGAAGATCGAATTCACCCTTCTTGTGTACTCCTGCTCTCGCTATCAATTGCTTCACTTCAGAATCTTCGTTTGAAGTCTTACTCCCTGTAAAGCTTTGCGTTTCGTACATCCACCTTCAGTTTTCCTTCGCTAAGGGAGAATACTTCGGTTTAACACTAGACTATGGAAGCTGAATTCATTACGAGAAACTATAAAATACACCTTTACATATGTCAAGTATTCCCGAGTAAAACATGTCACTAGGCTCTTCGTAGTGAAGCTACCACGGAGGAAGTATAAGAGATGCCGATGAAAATCCTGAAGACCGAATCTGATGGGAAGCTGAAAGTGAAAAGGGTTCACCATGCGAGCGATTACGAACTAATCATCGATCGTTCATTATGCGTTGGATGCGAGTTATGCAGCGAAATCTGCCCTAGGGAAGCCATAACTGTTTCTAGAAAGCCCAAAGTCAAGGGACAGAAGATTGAACATGCCTTAGTAGATGTTGACCAGGAAAAATGTCAATATTGCGGGATATGTTCAACGATATGTCCGTATGGAGCAGTTCAAGTCAGAAAGAATGGCAAAGCCCTGAAATCAGTTGTTGAAAAAGAGAGTTTCCCCCAGCTAATTCGGGATATTACAGTCAGAGCAGAGAAGTGCCCAACCGATTGTACAGTTTGCGAAGAAGCGTGCCCTCTGCAACTAATCAAAGTGACATCGAATCCTTCAACCGGCAAGGTCACCGTGGACATCAAGAAGGACCTGTGCCCCTGTTGCAGTATCTGTGAAATTAAATGCCCTGAGGGTGCGATTCGAATTCGGAGAATCTTCACTGGAAAACTGAAGATCAACCAAGATAAGTGCCCAACCGATTGCAGAGATTGTGTAGATGTATGCCCGATAACTGGCGCGCTGTCTGTTTCGGAAAAGGATGGGAAGATCGAAGTCAATGAGCTTCTCTGCACATTCTGTGGAGCCTGCAAGATTGTTTGTCCTGAGGATTCAGCATTGGAGATCTCGCGCACATCTATCCATCATAGTCCAGTGCGCTCAGGAGCATGGAACAAAGCTTTGGAAAAACTCACTTCCACTTCAGAGATGACCAAAGAATTGCGTGGAAAAGGAAGGAAGAAGACCATGGACGCGGTCAGAAAACGCCTTCAACCTCGGGGGAAATGAGATGCCCCAGAAGAACGTAAAAGACATAGAGAAAGAAGATGTTCTGAAAGGCCCCATCAGGGCAGGAGAAATCGACTTCGGTTTCAGGAAGGAAATCGCAGCATCTCCAGGAGGCGAAAAGCTAAGACATTGCTACCAATGTGGTACATGCACCTCTGATTGCCCAATTGCCCGCTTCAGCGACTCCTACAGACCTAGAGAGATAATCCGAATGGCCCAACTGGGATTGAAAAAGAGGGTTCTTTCCAGCAACACACTCTGGCTCTGCGCAGCATGCTATACATGTACAGACCGCTGTCCGCAAGACGTAGAGGTTGCCAGCGTGATACGTATTCTAAGAAACCTTGCAGTAAAGGGAAAACTGATACCATCTCCATTCAAAGAACTGGGGAAAAACATAGTGGAGACGGGAACTGCATACAGAATCCCCGAACTACGCCTGAAGAAGAGAGCGAAAACTGGGCTGCCACCATTACCCAAGAGCAACATAAAAGCCATCGAGAAACTAGCAGAAGCAACTGGATTCAGCCAGATGATTAAACAGAGCGACTGAACATGACAGAGGAAAAACAGAATCCAGACCAGAAATTTCTGCTCTTCTTAGGCTGCGCAATTCCATATAGAGAAACAAGCTACGAGATATCGACACGAAAGGTGCTTCAGGGCCTAGGAATAGAACTCGTTGAAATGCCTGAATACAACTGCTGTGGTCTCCCTCTTGATCCAGTTAACCATGAGATGATGCTGCTGCTTGCAGCTAGAAATCTGTGCTTAGCCGAGAAAGAAAAATTGAACGTCATCGCCCTCTGCCCTGGATGCGCAGGAACCTTACGAAAAGTAAACAAGAAACTGAAAGAAAACAAAGAACTCAGAGAGAAGATCAATGAACAACTGAAGAAGACCGGGCTGGAGTTTCGAGGGACAATAGAGGTCAAGCACCTCCTCCAAATGCTTGCAGAAGACGTAACACTTGAGAAGATCAAAGCAGCAATCACAAAACCCCTGTCAAGTTTCCGAGTCGCCGAACACAGCGGTTGCCACGTCACTCGACCGGCTGGAGAGATTGGCTTTGACAACTCTGAAGACCCGGAAGTATTCAAGAGCCTTATCGAAGCCACTGGCTCCCGCTATGTGGAGTACACAGACAAGACAGCATGTTGTGGGGCTCCAATAGCAGGAGTAGATGACAGGATACCCCTCGCCCTGTCCAGAGAGAAGCTTGCCAACATCAAGGAGATGGGAGGTGAACTGCTGGTTACAGTGTGCCCCTTCTGTCACATGATGTTCGACACAAACCAACCTCGAATAGAACGAATCTTCAACGAAGACTTCAAGATCCCAGTCCTTCATTACCCCCAGCTTCTCGGCTTAGCAATGGGGTTTTCAGAGGAAGAACTTGCGTTAAACGAGTTAAGAGTCAGTCCATCGAAGATCACCTCAAAGATATCATGAAGCTAGGAGAATACGTAAGATGACTGAAGAGAGACCTAGAATCGGCGTGTTTGTATGCCACTGTGGCCTCAACATCGCTGGAGTGATTGATGTCAAAGAAGTGATAGAATACGCGAAGACTCTGCCAGACGTCGTGTACACAAAAGATAACCGATATACCTGTGCTGACCCCGGACAAGACGAAATAAGAAAAGCCATAGAAGAGCATAATCTGAACAGAGTTGTTGTAGCCGCATGTTCCCCACGAATGCATGAACCCACCTTCAGAAAAACCGTTGCAGACGTGAACCTTAACCCCTACCTCTTTGAGATGGCCAATATCCGCGAGTTTTCATCATGGTGCCATCCAAATGCGCCCAAGGACGCTACGGAGAAGGCGAAAGAGATCGTCAAAATGGCTGTGGCGAAAGCAAGACTACTTGAACCACTAAAGGAAATAGAGGTGCCTGTCACTAACAAGGCTCTCGTTGTTGGAGGTGGCATAGCAGGAATCAATTCTGCACTTGACCTTGCAGAGATGGGGTTCAAGGTGTACTTAGTTGAGAAAACCGAGAGTATTGGCGGCCATATGGCCCAACTGGATAAAACATTTCCTACATTAGACTGCAGCATCTGCATTGAAGGCCCAAAGATGGTGGATGTTGGACGGCATCCAAATATAGAGACTATCAGTTATGCAGATGTGACCGAAGTCTCCGGCTTTGTCGGCAACTTCAAAGTTAAAATCAAGAAGAAGCCTCGATATGTTATCCAAGAAGACTGCACCGGTTGTGGCGAATGCAAGGACGTTTGTCCAATTGAGTACCCAAACGAATGGGACATGAATATGGGCGTCAGAAAAGCGATCTCTGTTCCGTTTGAGCAGGCGGTACCTCTGGTGTATACAATCAACCTAGATCATTGCATTGAATGCTACAAATGCATGGATGCTTGTGGCGCAAGACAAGCCATAAACTTCGACCAGAAGGAAGAGGAGATAGAAATAGAGGTTGGCGCCATAATTGTCGCAACAGGCTTCGATGTCTATCTGCCCTACGACGATCCCTTGTATGGATATGGCAGATACGACAACGTAATTACAGCCATGGAGTTTGAGCGCTT
>JAGLZJ010000057.1 GCA_023131555.1 Candidatus Bathyarchaeota archaeon
GGAAGACTAAACTGGAAGAGCGGTGGAAAGCACCTATAGGTCTAACCATTAACCAATCGTTGTGATACCATTCAAGAGGGTGGCAGAAGAATGATTCCGAAGAGGTTCTTTGTGACAGGGGCGAAAGCAACAAGTCCAGTCTCAAAACTTAACGCTTTCGACCTGGCTTTGAAGAACGCGGGAATAGCCCAATGCAATTTAGTTCAGGTCAGCTCAATCTTGCCTCCTGGATGTAAGGAAGAAAAGTTAAGTAAGCTCCCCGCGGGTTCGATTGTCTTTTCCGTTGTCGCACGTATGGATGGTGATGAAGGGGCAACTATTGGTGCTGGCGTCTCTTGGACGTGGGAGAAACAGCGCAGATTCGGGATAGTAGCAGAATCCCACGGTCATTTCAATGAGAAATCTCTCGAGAAGATTCTGGCTCGTAAGATTGATGAGATGGCTGAAATCAGAGATATCCGAATCGACAGCCCGAAATCCAAGGTTGAAGCTATGTGTGTACCGAGAGCTAGTTTCGGTTGTGTCTTTGCAGCTCTCGTCTTCTGCCCGTAACATGCGTATTTGTCGAGTCGCGTTTACGGGGTAGACAGGCTACCTGGCTTTTTCTGCTCCATAACCTTTGTGGCGAAGGCCTCTGGCCTTCTTTCCTGAGCTGGTCAGACCTCGATGAACGCGACCTCGCTGTGTCTTTTGGCAGATCCAGTTTACGTCCTTGTCAGATCGAATGGAAGGATGTGCTGGGTCAACCAGAATGACCTCAAACCACTTGAAGCGTCCATCTTCTCCAACCCAGTATGAGTTGAGAACTTCTAGGTTCGGAAACCTCTTCGCCACCCTTCCTTCACCTATTAGCTTGAGACTCTTGCCAAGTTTGTATTTAGCCATGCCCATGCGTTTGGGTCTTCTGCCTGATTTTGGTCTGGGTCTTCTCAGACCTCCGCGTCTGACTCTGACTCTAGCTGCTACAAATCCCTGCTTCGCCTTGTATCCGAGTCCCCTCGCCCGATCGAGTCTGGTTGGCTTCTCGACTCGAATAATTGAAGGCTGCTTCCTCCAATCGATTAGTCTACGCCACATCAATGCCTTGACGTAGGATTTCTGGGGCTTCTTCCAAGCTTCTGAAATATATTTATAGGCCATATGGGATCTCCAACTTAATTAGGTCAGAATTCCTTTCGTTTGAGCGAAATCTGCTTCGCTTTTAGGGACGGGCTCTCTAAATTAAACCTTTGGTCTATGTCGTTTGAGCTAGTTCTCCTTCAGCAGGTAATCATCGTATTCAGTTTCGAGCTTATTCTTATGCCTTTGCTCCTCTTGGGCAAGCCTATTGAAGAGGTCTCCAGTCTCGGTTCCTTCAAGACCGCGGGCGAGAGACTGATAGTATTCATAGGTAGCTTTTTCTCGCTTGGCTGCGTAGGTCAGAATCCTCGGGTAGTCAGCTTCGGCGGATAGAGTAGTATCTGTCATGAAGTCTACAATTTTGAGGTCTTGAATCTTCTCCATTCGAGAGCCTATCTCAGAGATTTTCTGTTCATCTTCAATCGCTGCTGAGATTTTCTCCTTGTGTTTTACCTCTTCGCTGGTTAGTTCTGCAAAGAACTTCTTTGACGATGGGGTTTCAGCCTTCTCTCGAGCCATGGTGTAGAGTGTGATAGATTGCTCTTCGATTTTCAGTGCGGCTTCCAGTATTGCTGTTTTTTCCACTGTGAATGCCCCTTGAATATTGGAGCTTCTTTTGTTTCCTCTTCTTAAGGACATAAAGGTTTCTGCCAACGCACGCAACTGCAATCGGTTTATTAGTTCGATCTGTGAATTTAGGGCTTCTTATAATGACATGGGGATTAAGTGGTCTCTGATGAAGAAACGGATCATTCTTGGTATTGAGGTCAATGACTCCTTCTACGGATATTATTCAATATGCATGTATGACTGTCGGTGTGCATGTTTTGCCATTGCACAGAAATAGAAGGTGAATGGCATGTACAAAGTACTGAAAAAAGTAGAATTAGCTCCCAAGATCAAACTGCTCGAAATCGACGCCCCGGAAATTGCGGCAAAAGCTAAGGCAGGTCAATTTGTGATTCTCAGGATAGATGAGAAAGGGGAAAGATTCCCTTTAACACTTGCAGATTGGGAACCGAAGGAAGGAACGATAACCATTGTTTTTCTAGAGGTTGGAGTATCGACAGTGAAGCTTGGGACACTTGAAGTTGGAGATGCTGTACTCGATGTAGTTGGTCCCTTGGGAAATCCAAGCGACATAAAGCATTATGGTTTGGTAGCTGTCGTTTGTGGGGGAGTTGGCACAGCAGCAGCTTACCCTATAGCCAAGGCATTAAAAGAAGCAGGCAATCAGGTGGTTTCAATAATTGGAGCGAGAACTGAAGAACTGCTTATTCTGGAGGAGGAAATGAAAAGTTTCAGCGATGAATTGTATATCTCCACCGACGACGGTTCAAAGGGACACAAAGGTTTCGTAAGTGACGTGCTAGAAACGCTTATTGAAAAAGGATACCGTTTTGATATAGTATATGCGATAGGCCCTCCCTTGATGATGAGGGCAACTGTGAATGTAACAAAGCCTCATTCCATGAAAACGATCGTGAGCCTGAATCCAATAATGGTAGATGGAATGGGAATGTGCGGAGCCTGTCGAGTAACTGTAGGCGAAGAAACCAGGTTTGCTTGTATTGACGGACCAGAATTCGATGGACATCTCGTTGACTTTGATGAACTTATCAAACGACTGAGAGCATATCTCCCCGAAGAAAAGCAGGCAATGAGTCGATTAGAGGAGAGGTGCGCGTGCGCATGGAAGTGAAAAAAGTGACGATAAACGAGATGACAATAGAGAAACACGCGCGTATATTCTTACCAGAAGAGAGAAGCTCTTCTTTGCTTTGGGTAAAGATAGGTGGAAGATGGCATGGTTGAGGATAAGCCTACGTCACGCCCCAAGCGCATTCGAAGAGAGACTGTGAGGATGGCCAGGCAGAAACCTGAGGATCGCAGACACAATTTTGATGAAGTCGCGTTGGGCTACACAGAGGATCAAGCCATCTCTGAAGCGGAGAGGTGCCTTCAATGTCCTGATCCTCAATGTGTAAAAGGTTGTCCTGTTGAAATCGAGATTCCTGAGTTCATCCGTTTAATTGTAGAGTGCAAATATGACGATGCCATTAAGGAACTCAAGCGGAAGAATAGTCTTCCAGCAATATGCGGGCGTGTTTGTCCCCAAGAAGAACAATGCCAACAGCAGTGTGTGATGGGCAAAGCTGGAGAACCCATAAGCATAGGGAGACTTGAAAGATTCCTTGCAGACTGGGAGATGAAAAAACCCATCGAAGTTCCCCAAAAGGCGCCTCCCACCAACAAGAGAGTAGCTGTAATCGGTGCAGGGCCAGCAGGACTCACAGCTGCAGCGGAACTAGCCAAGCTCGGTCACGAAGTCACCGTTTTTGAGTCTCTTCATAAACCCGGAGGTGTTCTCGTCTACGGAATACCAGAGTTCAGACTGCCTAAGAGGATAGTTGCCTCCGAAGTAGACTACGTAACTCGGCTAGGTGTAACGATGAAAACCAACACCCTCATCGGAACAACACACACGATCCCAGAATTACTTAACGGCGGATTTGACGCCGTGTTCATAGGAACCGGAGCTGGACTGCCAATGTTCATGCGAATACCAGGAGAGAACTTGGGCGGAATCTATTCCTCAAACGAATTCCTGATTCGCGTCAACCTGATGAAATCATACGAGTTCCCTCATTATGACACCCCAATCAGAATAGGAAAGAAGATCGCTGTCATAGGGGCTGGCAACGTGGCCATGGATTCAGCTCGATCAGCCCTCAGACTCGGAGCTGAAGAAGTCTCCATAGTCTATCGAAGATCACGAGAAGAGATGCCTGCCAGAGCTGAGGAGATTGAGAATGCGGAGGAAGAAGGCATCATCATGAAGCTTCTCATAAACCCAATCCGATTCATCGGAGACGAGAAAGGCTGGGTGAGGAAGATGGGGTGCATACGAATGAAGCTTGGTGATCCCGATGAGAGCGGACGCCGACGCCCAATCCCTGTGGAAGGTTCAGAATTTGCTATCGATGTGGATACGGTGATCATAGCGATAGGTAGAACTCCCAACCCAATCATCCAGAAGACTACTGAGGGACTAAAGACAACGAAGCGAAACACCGTTGTCATCGATGAATCAACCGGTGAAACAAGCCTTAAGGGAGTTTATGCTGGAGGAGACATAGTGACTGGGGAAGCCACAGTTATCAGTGCAATGGGAGCAGGTATGAGGGCTGCTAGAAGTATACATGAGTATCTCGTTGGAAAGGGGTGATAGCATCACCAGCTGTCCGCGTAGTTTTGCGCTCCAATGACGATGTCAAAGATGTCAACATCACTGTCCCCATCAAAGTCGCAGTTTGGGTCATACTGGGGACTGGGGGGAGAGGTTGCGTAGCTACTCGTCATACGAACGATGTCAAAGATGTCAACATCTCTGTCCCCATCAACATCCCCAGCAATCGTAAGAAGTATCTGCCTCGGGGAGTAGGCAGTGTTATCAGCTGTCTCTGTCTCCTCTGGAACAGGCCAAGCATAAGCTTTCAGCGTGTAGTTTCCCTTGGCGAAGACGCCTGTGTCCCACAGGAATTCCAGAGTCACGTTTTCTCCTGAGACCAGTGACGTTAGAGTGTGACCGATCGCTGTGTCATTCGCGTACACTGTCACGTTGAACGTCTCAGCAAAACTCCCTAGATTTCGAACGGTTGCGAACACTCTACAGTTGTATCCTTGTGCCGCGGTCTCCACAGGTTGACAAGCTGCCTTTGAAGTGTAAGCCCGAAGTACTGACACATCATGGCGTATTACGAAGGAGAAAAGCATCTCGTCGGATTTTCCCGTGTTGTCCGACATGTCAGTTCCGTAGATTTGGATACTGTGCAAGCCTTCATCTAAATCCATGAGAGTTGTGTTTCCTGTAATTGTCACGTTGGCTTCGTGATCCAAGCTGTACGCGACCCAAGAGAGAACTTCGTCCGCGTCGAAGATAAGAGGGACATTTATCGTTGCATACGTTTCATTCAATGGTGAAAGGATTGTAATGATGGGAGGAGTCGCATCATTAACGGTGAAGTAGACTGTGTCTGAAGCCCCCATGTTTCCAGCAGAGTCGTTCGCGTAGACAGCAATTGAATGTGCTCCGTTTGCTAAACCCGTTAAAGTGACGTTTCCCATAATCGTAATGTTCGCTCCGCCATCAAGACTGTACCCACTCCAATGTGTCGTCTCGTTTACAACGTAGATCAGGAGAATGTTACTATTGGAGTAAGTCTTGTTCTCAGGAGAGACTATCGATACATCTGGAGGGGAATCAACTACAGTCACATTTGCAGACCCATGGTTCTCAACATAACCACCTGTATCTACTCTAATGCCTGAAGCGTTCACGTCGAGAATGAAAATGCCACCAACTGAGAAGGTCAGTGTCCAGTTTACTTTCCTAGATTCTCCTATCCCAACATATCCCAAGTATATGGGGTTTTCACCTGAGGCTAGGGTCGCTTCCTCTGGGATTGCTAACGATGCCTGCATATCGCGGACATCGTATGCGCCTCAGCAAATTTTCACGGTGATGTTCGCTTCCACAAGAACCTGTTCGCCAACACGTACTTCTGGGGGTGAGACGGTTACAACTGGATTCTCGAGCTCGCTATATGCATCTCTCAGAGGGGCGATTGAACAGAGAACCGCGGTCAAGGTGAGGAAGCTGAGGATCAGAGCGCTGTGTCGCTTCATACTAGTCATATTTACTTGGTGACTGCAAATCTTAAGTGTAGCGCCTTGAAGCTTTTGACAGACGCTTTCTGATAAGTCTAAGGCGGAACTTCAATTACGTGACTTTTCTTGTGGAATTGAACTTTCGCAGGACCTTGTTTAACAATTCCTATCTCGTGTCCTTCGCAGCCCCTTTTCTTGAGCGAT
>JAGLZJ010000058.1 GCA_023131555.1 Candidatus Bathyarchaeota archaeon
TTAGCCTTTCTCTTCCCCCCTGCGACAAAGACTACCTCTTCCTCATTCAGTCTGAATCCCTCAGACAAACCCGCAGCCATTCGGGGGTTCTCTTCGAATATGATCCTTAGGAAGGGCAGGACATCTCTCTGAGAGGCACCTGAGGACATATGTAGGCGCCTTCCGATTTTTCTCCCTATGTCCTTCTTCATTTTTCTTACACCTCGCGTGGTTGAAAGCATCCTCATCCGTTGAGGGAATCGGAATGGAATCCATCCTGAAGACTTCGACTTCTCTCTTGCCATTGCCACGCCAGCTGTCATGTGGTCAATCATGTATGGCAGCAGCTTCCAGTTTCGGGTTCGCCTTATTCTCGCCCGATAGGTGTCAGCAGATGCCAAGGCAGCCATCGCCTTCGACAGATCGCTGGCAGCGTTGAGGTGATGGGGGGCATTTTCGTAGATCCATTCAAAGAACATGTCCAGATCTACATCTGCAGCCTCTATGCTCCTTCTAGCTGTTTCACAGTTTTTGCCATATACTGTCTGACGTAGAACTGAGAAGATTATCTCTTTACGATCTCTGTGAGCAAGCCAGGATACATCGTCATACGTCAGCTTCGTCTTTCCCTGAGCAAGCGCCTGCAGATCATTGACTGCAGCCCGAACGTCTCCTTGATTTCGGTTTACAATGAATTTCAGAGCCTCCTCCTCTGCAGCAATCTCTTCCTGTAAAACGATCTTTTTCAAGTGCTTCAACACTTCACGGGCAGGGGGTTTCTTGAACTCAAGAATCAAGATCTGTTTCTTGTTTCTGAAAGCAGCGAATCTTCGGTCCCAGAAGTTGTTGGCTGTTAGGACGATTGGGACGCGAGTGTCTTTGATTATCCTTGTGATGGCTGGAATGGCTCCTCTATCAACGGTTCCGTGGACTCCATCCATTTCATCAAGAAGTATTATCCGCTTCTTACCGAAGAAACCACTGTATTGAGAAGCTAAGCCAGCAAATCTGCGAATCTTCTCTTCCGTTCTATAGTCGCTTGCGTTCTTCTCTACTAGTTCAAACCCGAAGTCGCTGGCTGAACACTCAACAGTGACAGTTTTGCCTACTCCCGGCGGTCCATGCAGGAAAGTAGCTCTCTGCGCCGGAATCCCAGTTTTCCATAATCCCAACCATTGGACGAACTTCGCTCGCACCTCTTCGTTTCCTACAACGTCTTTCAGAGACTGAGGCTTATACTTCGAGGTCCAAGCAGCAGTGTCCATTGCGGTTTAGTCGCCTTTCATCTTGTAGCCTGCTTCTGCCAGTTTGGCTAGAAGAGCGCTGAGTTGCACTTCTTCATTCCCCCCCTCGACGAGTCTGAAGTCCACTTCTCCGATAGCGTCAGCCAGCTTAATCTTCCATTGTTCAGGAATGTCTAGCTTGAAAAGATCTCTGTGAATCTGTTTAATGATGTCGCTGCCAGCAACGCCATATTTGATTATCATTTCTCTGAGCTGCTTTCTTGCTTCTATGAAGTTGCCTTGTATCGCTGTCGCAATCATGGCGTGGACATCCACGGGGTTCGCTCGTCCTGCTACTGAATACACCGTTTCTGCTGTTACGGGTTTTCCGAGTGAGGCGGCTGCCTGTAGGGAGTTGATGCTCTTACGCAGGTCCCCTCCGCAAACGCCGTATAGGGCATCTGCACCATCATCCCTCAGCTCCACGGCTTCGGCTTCAGCGACGTGTCTAAGATGTGCGGCTTGGTCTTCGCGTTTCAGGTATCTGAAACGAAAGGGGGCGCAACGGCTCTGAATTGGTTCAAGGATTCTGCCGCTGTAGTTCGCGATCAGTATGAATCTACATGTCACTGTGTATTTTTCCATTGTTCTCCTCAGTGCCTGTTGGGCATCTCTGGTCATGTTGTCTGCTTCATCCAGAATGAGAATCTTGAAGGGGATTTCTCCGAGTGTACGAACGCGTGCAAAAGACTTCACTTTCTCTCGAACAACATTGATTCCGCGTTCGTCGCTTGCATTCAACTCCATTAGATGTTCTCTGTAGGCCGCTCCATAAAGATCGCGAGCCATGCAGAGGGCCGCTGTCGTCTTCCCGGTTCCTGGTGGGCCTGCAAAGATGCAGTGTGGGACGTTCTGGGATTTGACAAAGCTTTCTAAACGTGCCACGATCTCTTTCTGGTTAACCATCTCACTCAGTGATTTTGGGCGGTATTTCTCGACCCACATCTCAAAATCCATTTGAGCAACTCCTATTAAGGCTCTTTAGTGGGCGTGTGGGCATAAATAAACAGTTCCAATCTCTCAAAGCAAGTTCCCATATATTTCGAGCCATCCAAAACGAATAAATGTCCGCCCAAAATTACTTTAATGATGTAGAGCGGAATGAAAACCTCAACCGCGTTCTTTGGATTACTCGCTTTTATAGTGCTTTTTTCCTCGGGATACGGATTACCCTCTGCGTTTCTCAACGCAGAATCGGCTTCATCGCGATCTGTGGCAGCTATGTCCCTTCCAATAGTGCGGGTTGTCCCATCAAATGTAACTGATTCTTCCCTTTCGCCCTCGAGCAATTTCACGGTGAAGGTAGAGATCTACAACATAACAGGCCTCTTCGGTCTTGAAATTCAATTGAGCTGGAATGCTTCGTTGCTGAATTACACAAGCCACATCGTTAAGATTCCAGTTGAAACCTACCCTGACGGGGTCTTACACAGCCCCTCCTTTCAAGTTGTGAATGAAGTAAATATTACTGGCGGAACCTACCTTGCAGTCTTTGCTTCATTAGGAGGAAGCACACCATCATTCAACGGGACCGGAACAGTTTTTGAAATGAACTTCACCGTGTTAGATTATGGGGCATGTCCTCTGCAAATTGAGCACAGCGCTCTCTCAACCCGCAAAGGGCAACCAATCAGTCACACAGTGGAACACGGGTTATTCAGCAACTTGCTCTACGACGTTGCCGTTATTGACGTCGTCCCATCTCAATACACCGCTTTCATTGGAGACGTCCTCAACATCACAGTTACAGTGGTGAACAATGGGACATCAAGACCCGAATTCTTCAACGTCACAGTGTACTATGACTCAGTCTCCATTGAGACTCAAGAAATGGTGGACTTAGCCCCAAGCGGAGAGGAAACGATGATATTTTCTTGGAACACAAGCGACGTTCCCCCCGGCTCCTATCTCCTTTCCGCCAACGCCTCCATAGTGCCCGAGGAAACCTCAACTGAAAACAACGGATATGAGGATGGTGAAGTCACGCTGACTGTCGAACCGATACATGATATCGCAGTCTTAGCGCTGGCTCCCCTCAAAACTGTGGCCTTCAAAGGATTCTGTTTCCACATCAACGTCACTTTAAAGAATGAAGGCACATTCTTCGAAACGTTCAATCTAACCCTACGAGCTAACACCATCGTTATCAACGAGACGCAGGTGAATCTCTTCCAAGACGAGGAAACCACGGTGACCTTTACATGGGAACTCGAGGATGCAACAGAATACGACCCATACATCCTGAACGTGACTGCAAATTCAGTCTCTGGCGAAAACGATACCCTTGACAACACTCTTGAGTACTCAGGTTTGAAGGTGGTGCATCCGAGCGATTTCGACGCAGACATGGATGTGGACATCTTCGACATCGTCCTGATTACCTACGTCTACGGTTCACAGAAAGGTGACGGCAGATATGAGAACAACTTCGACGTAAACTGCGACGGTGAAATCAACATCTTTGACATCGTGATTATGGTACCATACTATGGATATGAAGCACCTTGAAGACGTCTCGTGGGACTCGCTTACTGAGATCCAGAACGCCCCGAAGAAAGAGAATGTGGCGGCTGCTGTTTGCCTCAATAATCATCGCAGTAATTGTGTTTGCTGTAATTCACACATTTCTAAGTAACGCGGTAACCTCCGCTCTGAAAAGGTCTTTAGGAACTCTCAGTCTCCTGTCCGTCACTTACCCCGTAGCCAATCTCTCGTCTCCAGAACCATTTGTGGAAATAAACATAACTTTCACCTTAACGAATCCCACAGACTACCCTGTAACCGTTGAGGCCATCCGTATTACCTTCTCCGTTGACAGGCAGGAGATAGGGACAATAGATGTCCAGTTGGATGAAGAAGTGCAAGCAGGGGAATCCGCTGTCTTCTTCTTCGTTCAGACTCTGGATGAAGATAATGTCCTGCAAAGCTTAATGAACCCCACTTTCACGCTGAGTGGAGATGGCATAGTAAAAGGGTCGACACACTACTTCTATTTTCGAACCAGTTCGACTAGGATCGTGGCTTTCTCAAAAACAGTCCCTGGAGCCCTTGAAGCCAAGTCTTAAATAAAGTGCCACCAATCCCCATCACGGCGCGCGCGCCTCCAGGAAAAAAAGGAGGGAGCCAAGAAACGCTAGATCTGTTGAAGTTGAAAAGCGTAGCAGTGTTAGGTCTCTTTGTGCTTGTCATGGCCAGTGCATCTTTTTACACCAACTATAGAAGTGCTCAAGTGAACGCAGAGGCGGAGTCGGGAATTCCCGAACCCGAATGCACAATATACTTTGATCCCGATATACTCGAAGTAGGAGTCGGTGACACCTTTTCGGTTACGGTTCTGGTGGACGATGTTAAAAACCTATGGGGTTACGAAGTCGGCTTGAAATTCAATCGAGCGGTCATCGAATACGTGGGAGCTAAATCTCCATCTTGGAGATTCGTTTCTGGTCGAATCGAATACATATTCTGGGCTGCTGGAGCAGCACCTCAACATGGAAACGTGGAACTCGTAGAATTCACTTTCAAAGCAAAGAGTGAGGGTGCCTCAGAACTCAGCTTCTATCTACACAACCTCGCGACACTGAAATACTATCAGGCAGCCAAGGACTTAGCAGGCTGGCCAATTGCTCACAGTGTATCTGAAGGCTTAGTTGCAGTCTCCTAGTGGACCCCACTAGAGGAGAAACCCTGGTACGCTTCTTCTTTTTTTTCCCTTTTTTCCATTTCTTCAGGACGCCGATATCTAACAATACATGAAACAGAATTTTATCCAAGTAGAGAACACGAATCGACTATTACATCAGACTTCCGTCGAGGTCTCTTCTTGCCACGCGATTGCACGGGTGTACTGGATCTAACCGTCATAAAAAGAGGGGCCCCTTATTGGGATCGTGGGCTTCGGCTCAGTTTCGGGTTTCCGTTTTAGGGCTTCTCGATCACTGTTCTCGTCAAGACCACTATCTTCGTCACTTTTGCCTCGTCAAGATCCACCCATACAGTCGCGTGGCTTGTTTCATCCTTCTCTAGCAATACGACCGCATCTGTTGCCCTTGCCTTAACACTGCCATCTCCTTCTACTACGGCTTTGAAGATTGGCCTTACTTCTATGATGTTGTATCCATCATCGAGTAGGTCCTGAACGTCTTCATCTCCTTTCGCTATGTCAGTCACGTTTTCCTTAAACTCGTCGCTAACTTCGACAAGCCTGTGACAACGCTGTTCACGTTTCATCCTTTGCCAGCCGTTCGTTCCAGCCATCATTCTCCTGCCGAACCACCGTGCACAACCATCGTTTGCGCCTGCACGTGCGCGCTCTTCATTGTCAGCCGAATACGCAGTCATCACAATGCTACCCATGATTGCCGCGACAGCCACTACGGATAACAAGACTACAGCTTTTCTTCTGTCTATATCCATCACATCTTCAATCATTGTAGGCGTCTACGCCTCCTGCTCATCTAACCTATGGAAATTATTAAGGGGATTTCAGAATTACACCAGAATCTGTACCAAATTATACTGCATACGCTTTGAGCCGTCTCAGAGGAAGTAGGTCTGCTGGAAAACCCGGATGATGAAGCGAAGGTGTTGCGAGTGCCCTCTCTGCTGACGAGTCTACGGAAGCGCTCGCTGGACTTTCCCGGAAACGGGCTGAGTAGAATCCCGAACTGTCTTGGTTGGCGAAG
>JAGLZJ010000059.1 GCA_023131555.1 Candidatus Bathyarchaeota archaeon
GGTATGAGTTCGATAGCGTGCATTCGAGGAGTCATGGCTTGAGCCTTGTTGAAGAATTTAACGAAGTGCTGCTCGCCTCTGAGAACCATTCCCTCGAGTACACCTAGCAATTCCAGCTTTGCATTTGCGGTGAGTTCACTTGAAGTCACTCTGCCAATTATGTAGGTGATCTTCTCTCTTCTGGCCTTGCCAACATATATGCGGTCGTGGGGCTTGAGGACCAAGCCGTCCTTGACGGTGGCCTCGAGCAGAGTGAAGAATGCTTCGCCTATCAGTTGGACAACTGCCCCAGCACGGTAGCCGGGTCTTGTCGCAGTTCGACCATACGGTAGGAAGTCAAGAACGTAAGCATACTCTTCGTACCGCTTCTCCACAACAGCAACCTCCAAGCTTGAATCGTAAGGATTTCTAATAAGAGAGCAAAGATTATTCTTTCTTCCGGTGTTCATCTAAGAGCTTCAGAATTCCCACTAGTTTCTCAGTCTTCACAATCCTTCGACCCCCAGCTAGGAAAACACGGATCTCACCAATGCTCTCGGGCATGCAGTTAACTATCTGTACTGCTTCTTCTCCGTCTAATTCGAATCTACTGACGAGGTTTTCAAGAAGCTCTTGAGCATCTGAAGGTAGTGTTTTTGCGAATTTCGAGGAGTAGTCATATGCTCGGCGTTGAAATTGGTCTAGATTCTCTTCGCCAATGGTCTCTAAGACCTCTTTAACTTCAGGAACGGTTAACGTTTTTTCTTTGAGCACTCTCTTAGACATAGAATACTTCCTCCAGCTATCCTTTGAAAGGTTCAAGGTGTTCTGGACGGGCTATAATCTGCTTCGTCGCCTTACCTTGAGTCACCGTCACAAGGTATGAACGTCCTCTTCTCGTTCCTATAATGCCAACTTTTCCATGAAACCGGTTGTGAGGCATTCCTTTCTGGATGCTTGGATTAAGCCTTACAAGTACTTTATCGCCAGCTTTGTATTCTCGGAGCATTGAGGTTAGTCCAGTCTTCCCTCGTTCTCTGGGCTTTCTCTTAAGCAAACGACGGCTTTTCTTTCTTAAACCCTTAGACTTCTTCATGTTTCAACCCCTAATTCCATCAATTACTTCTAAGACATCTAGCTGGATAGACTTCGCCTCAGCGTCGATAATGCTTGCCAAACTCGGCTTTGTTCTACCTTCATCTCCGGTGATCAGCTCTTTAATGTATAAGCCTCCTTGGCAGTGGATTTTCAACTCAGCGCGTCTTTTAGACAACCTTCTTAACTTCGCGCCATATATGTGCTTTTCTCGGGTTAGATCAGCGCGACGATGCAGTACACGCCGCGGTGTTTGTTGATAGATAATCGAATTGGACAATGCGTTCTCCACGCGCTTCAGTTCTTTAACAGTGACGTCACGCTGAAACTCAACAATTGAATTATAGATTTTCCTTGAAGCTTCAGCCTTCTTGATTCGTCTTACGACATCCTTGTCAGCGAAAACCAACACACCTACTTCGATCTTCCCTTCTGCAAGCTTGTTAATGTCGTACTCGAGCTTTTCCAAGTTGATAAGCCGCTTCTTCGGTTCCTTAATTTCGACTACAAAAGGGCGACCTGAACCCAGCATGAGAGTGTCGATGTCTTCCCGACCGGAACCGTGAAAGGCGATTTCTCTGCCTTCTGCAAGTCTAAGAACCGGTAGACCTATGAGTTCTTCAATTGACTCTTTGTATCTCCTGCCGGTCCAGCTACACGTCACACAGCCGTTGCCTTGGCATTCTCCGCACAGCCATCGTGACTGCGGTATTCCGCGAATGAGCTTGAGATATCGCCCAGAAACATATAGGGGGTTTACCTGAATAGTGATGTTCTTCAGGAAGGGGTTAACTAAAGCTACTATGTCAGGTCTACGGTGGTTGACTTTCTTCCCAATGGAGTGGGCAATCTGCTTCCCAATCAACCGACTGACGTGGCTTTTCATGCTCTCGCTGTGACTGACCCGAAAGCGTCCCTTGAACTCGTCCTCGCGTTCAATAACCTCAAAGGGCAACTCAACGCCTACAAGAAAGGATGAAAATTCATATTCCCGCAGAGCATTTATCACGCGAGAAACGATCCCGTCGATCTCTTTGAAGGTTTCATGGCACAGGAAGCATCTTGCTTCCAGCTCAGAGTCCGTGGTGGGATCCTCTGAAACTTGACGAGTTACCTCTTGAGAACCGTCCTCAGCGAAAACTCTTTTCAGTAAGGATAGACCTTTCTCAAGATCGGAAAAAAGAAGGTTATATCCTTCTAGGGCAAGTAGGGATTTTAGAGCTTCGCCACGCTTGTCGTTTTCAAGATCGTGACCGAGGAGTGCGAATTGTCTGCCCATGCAATGGTCGCACAAAGGGTTGGCTAGCATTTTAAATACTTGGTCAAGAAGGTCCATTCGTTCAGTTACCCGCTGAAGGCTTTTGGGATTTTTCCCCTTTGGAAGAAGGGGAGTTTTTTTCGCCTAAGCTGTTTCATCAGCCGACGCATATTTTTGTATTGGTTCAGTAAATCCTTCACTTCTTTTTCTGAGGTGCCAGACCCTCTAGCAACTCTACGGATTCTAGAGGAAGAAAGAGTCTTCGGATTATCACGTTCTTGCAAGGTCATAGATTGAATAATCACACGCCAGTTTTCCATACGATCTTGAGCCATATCAACCATATCCTCAGGAAGGTTATACGACATGCCCGGTAACATTGTCAGCAGACGCTTGAAGGGTCCCATTCCTTTCATGGCCTCAAACTGCTCGTACATGTCAGTTAGAGTGAATTTTCCAGAGAGGATCTTGCGGGCTTTCTTCTCCGGAATCTTGATCTCTGCTTCCCGAACTCGCTCAATGAGACCCTCCAAGTCTCCCATTCCAAGTAGTCGCCCCACGAAGCGAGATGGAATAAATGTTTCTAGGTCTGTGAGTTTCTCACCTACACCGATGAATTTTATAGGTGCCCCTATAGCAGCGACTGCAGACAAGGCTCCGCCCCCCCTAGCTGAACCATCAAGCTTGGCGACTAAGATCGACCCTATAGGAGTAGCTTCATGGAACGCTCTAGCCTGAATAGCTGCTTGCTGCCCCATGGTTCCGTCTATCACAAGCATGACTTCATCGGGCCTAATCGATCTTTCAAGCTTCTTCATTTCTTCGATGAGCGCCCGCTCCTCTTTATGGCGCCCGGAAGTGTCGATGATCACTACGTCGTTGGACTGGAATTCCTGTAATCCATTCAGCGCGATCTTCGTTGGGTCGCCTGATTCGGGGCTTCCGTAAACGGGAGTACTAGTTTGGGAAGCTAATTGTTTGAGTTGATCGAAAGCGCCGGGTCTGAAGGTGTCTACGCAGATCAAGGCTGGTTTCAAACCTCTCTTCCGAAGATATTGCGCAAGCTTTGCGGATGCTGTGGTCTTCCCTGAGCCCTGGATCCCGACAAGCATGACGATACGACGTTTACCTGGCTCAATCTTAAATGGAACAGCTTTCTCACCGAGAAACCGCGTTATCTCGGTGTAGACGACTTTCACAACATGTTCCTTTCGTGAAATACCCGGTGGAAGCTCCGCACTCAAGGCATGCTCCTCAATTCTTTTTGAGATTTTTAGAACTAGCTGTACATTCACATCTGCCTGCAAAAGGGCTCGCTGAATCTCTCGCACAAGCTCTTTTACAACTGCTTCGTCAACGACAGGCGCCTTAAACACGCGCTTCAAAGCGTCGTAGATAGATGAGCCGAGACGCTCCAACACCATGTTTCCTTCACTTTTCGCTTAACTTTCTGCACGCTACCTAAATAGGATTTGCATATCATCGTTTTCTTAGTCTAAAGACTAGGATGGATTGTTTGAACGAGAGATTCAATCTAAGGCAGCGGACACTATCAAAGGAAAGGCAATCGTGGCATCGCAGACTACGCTGACTGTTCTCTCTTCGGATTTCGCTTTACCCCAACTAACAGATTCCTCAAGAGGTGCTCCGCTCAATCCACCATGTTCCGCCCGATCCATCGTGATTTGAATTGCTACGTCTACTCCTCCCCGAAAAGTGTTAGCAAATAGTCCAAAGTGCTTCGGTAGGCCGCCTCCCAAGATAACCATGCCTGATTTCTCAGCTTCGTAGACAATGTCCACAAGTGTTGAAACATCCCCCAATGGATCCAGTACCAATTTCTTGCCCTGACCATAAGTCCAAAGCTGGAACCCGAGGATTGAGTCGGGTAGACCGGGACATATTACGGGTATGTTCTTCCTAGCCGACGTTGCTAAGATCGAGTTCTTGTCTTCGATTCTGTCTCCAATCTCCTTGAGCAGGCGAGAGGGAGAAATTCTCCACAATGTCTTTGCACGCATTCCGTCAAGGATTTTGTAGAGCCAGCGTTCTAGGTCCCTGAAGATTCGATGTTCAACGTAGATGTCGCCAATTCGACCTATGTCCTGGCGCCGTAATTGTGCGTCGTCGGCTTTGAACGTGCCGATTTTGTGTCTGTAGCCGAGGGCTTCAACTACGTCGTGAACCATGTTGGCACCTGTTGTGACAATGACGTCTACAAATCCTCTGTCAATAAGGTGAGAGATGATGTTTCTCATGCCACCAGGGACTAACGCGCCTGCTAATGTAAGAAAGACCGTGTAATCGGAATCGGTGAAGATTTCCCTCAAAAGCCTTGCAGCTTTCCCGATCCTTCCAGCACCTAGGACGCCGCAGGCTTCCATCTCCTTCACTAGCTCAGAGACGGTGATGCCTTTTCTGACCTCAATCTGTTTCACATTTCTCAAAGTGAAAACATCTTCTAAAGAGAGGTGCGACGCTAGCTTTTGACTCGCATAATCTTCGTTTTTTCTAGTATTCTCCAGTATTCGATTTCAACACCAGAGGCTAGTTTCTTTTTCAGCGTCTCGTCCTCTGGGTAGGGCGCCTCGAAAACTTCGTAGTTCTCCAGATCCATGATCTGGAAAGCGCTTGGCATCAAAGCGAGAACTTGCCCAGTTTTCTTTTCAATCATAGGGATTTCTATTTGGGCGTCCACAGGCTTTACGAAGGTTCTCTTTGTGCCATCGAAGACTCCAACCGCAACAACTCTTGCTTTTGCAGAGCCATGTTTTCCAGGTTTTGACTTTGTTAAACTAGATACACGGCAGGGTTCATTGTCGACAATCACGTAGCCACCAACCCGTAGAGTCCCGACATCAGCAAGCTTACTCATTTACCAAACATCCAGATTCATGCAAATAAATGCGTTAGAGAATTCTCGCCAACTTGAATAAATAGATTGAGGTCTATGTACAATTGTGCTTTGCTTAAGCAAAGACAGGGATTTGCATGCCAGAGGGAAGAATTCTCATATTAGATGCGTCAGCCTTCATCGGTGGATTCGATCCGCTTTCGGTTCACCAGGTCCAGTACTCGGTTCCAGCGGTCAAAGAGGAATTAACTTCGGGTTCTCTGCCATGGACGCGACTGACTACTGCAAGTAAAATAGGGAGACTGAGAATCAAACCACCTAAATCGTTTTTCTTGAGCAAGGTTGAAGAGGTGTCTAAGACAATTGGAGATCTTCTGGTTCTCTCAAATACCGATAAGCAACTACTTGCGCTTGCTTTTGAGTTCAAGGAAGCAGGTTGCAGTCCTTTGATAATCACAGACGATTATTCAATGCAGAATGTAGCCCATAAGCTGGGAGTAGAGTTCTCTGCACTTATGACGTTGGGGATTCGTTATCGCTTTCGGTGGCTAATCTATTGCCCGGCTTGCTACCACAAGTTTCCAGGAGAC
>JAGLZJ010000006.1 GCA_023131555.1 Candidatus Bathyarchaeota archaeon
GGTCGTCTAGTTTGGTAGGACATTGGCCTTACACGCCAAAGGTCGCTGGTTCAAGTCCGGCCCGGCCCACCACACTTTTATAGCGAGCCCCTTATACGCGCGCGCATTATTGATTACGCAGTAGCTTAATATGTGACAAGTATGTCACATTCACAGGTAGAATTCTCCTAGAGAATAGTGACAGAAGGCTTTACTGCATTTTGTCGTTTGTCTTTTGACCATTCTACTAAAAACGTGAAGTGAAGAATGTGAAATCAACAAACAAACAGTTAAGGAGATCAGCGCAATCGCGCGCGCGCACGTAGACGATAATTCTGAACTAGGAGATTGAATGCCACACATTATTTTGAGCGCGGAAAAGAACAAGGACGTTCAGACGGCTAGTTACACATGCAGGGGGGATTTATGATTTGTCTTTTTCTGGGTTTCAGTTCATAATGCTTCACAGAATAATTTCTAAGATTGAAAGAGCGGGAGCCACTTCAAAAGCGAAAGCTGTGACAATTGGAGAGGCTGAATTAGACTTGCAGGAACAACGATGGTTGAGTTATTTTGCTGGAGCGTTCCTTGGCCGAATAAAGAAGACAGAAGACAAAAAATACTACATCTAGAAACAAGCGCACGCGCAAATTATCGCTCTACGACGGTCTCTATACATTTTGGATGAAAATCAACAATGCACTTCGCTAGTTCCACTTTTTCTTTGATAGCAAAGAAGTGAGTGTTGGATGAAGCGTGCATGAATGGGGAAATGAAAATCTGTCCAAAAAGGTGATTCTTATAGATGATGCTGGATGGGGCGATCTCATATTGGGTGTAGTAGTCGGCGCCCTTAATCTTGACCTCCCAGACGCCAGATATATGGAACGCAGGATCCCAATTTCGTCCTTCCAGCCCCCTAACTTCGAGAACAAAAAATACTTGGACGACGCAGTTAAAATCGCTGATAAAATCGTTGAGGTTATGCAGCCTGACGCGGAAACCAACTTCAAAGTATGCTCAGGATATGTTCTTTCCAGCATAAGCAGATACTTGAGAGAACGGGGATTCAAAGTAGAAGAAGTGGAGGTTACAGGTGAACTGCAAGAGAAGGTTGAACGAGGCTACATAAGATGGTGCAAAGAGATGGGAGCTCCAGCAGAAAGATTAGAAGACAAAAGACGTTTTTGGACATTTTTCGAATGGGTTGCGGAAAGCCCCAGGCTTAGAGAAAAACTAGTGAAGACAGGATGGGAAAGTTGGAAAAAGAAATGGCGAGAAAAAGCATTCCTCAGAGGTAGTATAGCATATTAAGACCGAGAAACGTATCCGATATAAACCGTAGCAGATTCGAGATCCTAGCGGAAATTCTGCGTGCATGCATCACTTTCGATGTGAATTAGAATTAGTGCGCTCGCGCGAAAATGCACGTGTATGTTGAAAGAACCCGCTACAGATTCATAGCTAGTCCGACCCGGCGCGCAATCTTTACAAGCCAATGCGCAGGGTTAGTTTTAGTAGTTGAGATTTACGATATGCTTAGTGTTAGCGGTGAATTAACATGGTTAAATTCAGAGTGGAAATAGAGAAAAACGCTTGTCAGAGCTTCGGAGCGTGTGT
Source organism: Candidatus Bathyarchaeota archaeon (assembly GCA_023131555.1). Classification (GTDB taxonomy): domain Archaea; phylum Thermoproteota; class Bathyarchaeia; order Bathyarchaeales; family SOJC01; genus JAGLZJ01. The sequence continues at coordinate 1,600 of JAGLZJ010000006.1, forward strand.
TGAATTATGTCCACAATTCTTCAAGTTCTCGGACATCGATAACAAATCCACAATTGAGGGCGCTAAGAAACTCGTGAAAGAAAGTAAGGTCGTTACAGAGACACTGGAACTTAACGAACTAAAATGCATCAGAGAAGCAGCTGAAGCCTGTCCATTCAAAGCCATACACATCATAAATCTGGAGACTAAGGAGAACCTCATCTAGGTCTACGGTGTTCAGTGTGATTGTCAACAAGATCTCTATGATGATCGGAGGCGAAGCAGGAGCTGGAATTACGCGTTCTGGTTTTCTCTTCGCCAAAGCCTGTTTAAGGGGAGGACTCCACGTCTTCGGCACCAACGACTATCAATCCCTCATAAGAGGCGGTCACAACTTCTACATTGCTAGGGCAGACTCTGAAGAGATTTACTCTCAAGCCGACACCATCGATCTGCTTTTGGCACTGAACAAAGAGACGATCCTCCTTCACAAAGACGAACTTGTCCAAAATGGAGGGATAGTATACGACGAAGAAGAATCCACTCTAACCGAAGGAGAACTGGGCAGAAAGGACCTGAAACTCTTCACGGTGCCTTTGACGGCGACCGTCAAAGAACTTGGGGGAACGCCGATCATGCGGAACACCGTTGCCCTTGGGGCCACGACCGCTCTTCTAACCTATGATCTGGATATTCTAAATGAGGTCATGAGGGACACGTTCAAGCCAAAAGTAGCGGAAATAAACGTGAAGGCTGCGAAAAAAGGATACGATTATGCTCGAGAGAAATATGCTAGCGAATTTGACTATCGTCTGGAGAGGACAACCCCGAATGGGAAACGGAAAATATTTCTCACCGGAAGCGAAGCCGTAGGTCTCGGCTGCATTCGGGCGGGCTGCAAGTTCTATGCTGGTTACCCTATGACTCCGGCGACACCAGTACATCACTTCCTAGCACAGCTTGATAGAGAATATGGCATGATCGTGATGCAGGCAGAAAGCGAGATAGCAGCCATCAATATGACTGCTGGTGCCTCCTTCGCGGGAGTGAGGGCGATGACCGCCACCTCAGGCGGAGGTTTCTGTCTAATGAGCGAGGGCTTGGGCATGACCGGCATGACCGAAACTCCCATAGTCGTCATGGTGGCTCAGAGACATGGACCCAGCACAGGGCTACCCACCTACTCCTGTCAAGCAGACTTACGATTTACTATACACGCCTCCCAAGGAGAATTTCCCAGAATAGTCATAGCCCCCGGCGACGTGGAGGAGTGTTTCTACAAAACCATGGATGCCTTCAACCTAGCGGAGAAGTTCCAGATACCTGCCATCCTTCTCACAGACAAATACCTAGCAGAGAGTCACGGCGCTCCAGAGTTCTTTGACCAAGACAGGATTGGAATCAACCGTGGACGTCTAATGACCAACGATGAGTATGCAGATGAGGAAGAATACAAGAGGCATAAGCTGACAGAAGACGGCGTTTCACCTAGAGCCGTGCCTGGAATGAAAGGAGCCATCGTAAGAACCAACGCCGACGAACACAACGAAAGCGGATACACAACTGAGGATTCAGAGTTGACCACTAGGATGGCTGATAAGCGGTTCAAGAAACTGGATACACTCGTCAGAAACCTAGAAAGCTATGAAACAACAAAGCTCTACGGCTCTGACGAAGCAGAGGTGACCATTATTGGATGGGGTTCCACAAAGGGACCGATCAGAGAAGCCATGAAACTTCTCGGCAAGGAAAGGCAGAACGTCAATTATCTTCAAATTATGTATCTGAACCCCTTTCCAGCTGCCAAGGTTCGAAGAATTCTGAAATCAACTACGAAGACGATTGTGGTTGAAAACAATAAGACCTCTCAGCTGTCCAGCCTAATAAGAGAACACCTTCTCACCGCTGTTGACCACAAGATCCTGAAGTACGATGGGAGACCTTTCAACCCAGGAGAACTTAGCAGGAGAATAATGGAGGTGCTCTGAAAATGGTCACTCTCGAAGACTTGAAGACGCCGAAGAAGAATACCTGGTGCCCTGGATGCGGAAACTTCGGAATATTGATGGCCTTCAAGAAAGCGTTGATTCAGTTAGGACTTGAGCGAGATCAAGTCGTACTTGTGTCGGGCATAGGCTGCCATGGAAAGATGGTTAACTACGTGAACGTAAACGGATTCCACGGGATCCACGGCAGGACATTACCCTTAGCGACGGGCATTAAACTAGCAAACCCAAACCTAACTGTGGTGTGCTTTGCAGGAGATGCTGATTGCTACGATGAAGGTTGGGGGCACTTCAGCCACGCCATAAGAAGAAACATCGACATAACCTTAATCGTGCACAACAATATGGTTCTAGGTTTAACCACGGGTCAAACAACTGCCACTAGCCAGAAAGGCTTCAGAACGAAATCAACTCCCTTCGGTTCCATACCCCCCGCGTTAAATCCCATAGCTCATGCACTGGTCAGCAATGGCACCTTTGTCGGTCGAGGATACTCTGGGGACATGATGAGTCTAACTGGATTGATGGCAGAAGCCATTAAACACAGAGGGTTTGCTTTTCTCGATGTCTTCCAACCCTGCGTGACCTTCAACTACCTCAACACCTACGACTGGTTCAAGGAACGTGTCTACAAACTGGAAGAGGAAGGTCATGATTACACTGACCGCCAGAAGGCTATAAAGAAGAGCTTCCAATGGAAAGACCACATACCCGTCGGCGTCTTCTATAAAGAGGAAAGGTCGACATACCTTGACGGTCTCCCACATGTAAAAAATCAGGCACTCACAAAAATACCAATGGAAAAAGTAGCGATTACTTCTCTCCTAGAGAGCATGATTTAACTAATACTTCTATTTGCGCGCGCTGCATTTCCGATATGAAAACCGTTGTCATTCTGCTTTGATATTTATCGTGATCTTCTTTGGGTGTTTATCTACTCCCCTCAAATTGTTTAGAACTCCCATAATGACTCCTCTTAGGATCTTTTGGGGGAACATGCTTAATGGAATGATTTTTCCGTCCACTTCCAAAGTAGCTAAACTTGTAGAGAGGACTTTGCAATCGTTTTTAGTCGCTTCTCCAGCTGAGATAGCATTCGCTAGCTCGAGGCATGCGTCGTATCCGCAGTGCCCACAGTTCAAGTCTGGAAGGCTCTGAAGGATGTCTCTCGCCAGCATCTCTTTTACAGCTGAAACAGCTTCTTCGAGGTCGTGAACTTTCATCTCGGGGAAATCTGCCTTCAAAATATTTCTTTCCTCAGGTTTGCTTGCTACAGGACCCGATATCATGTTGATGTTTGAGACGTCTTTCATGGTAGCAAGTGCCTCTGAGGCTGTGTTCGCGCAGAGTATCTTCTGGTATTGCGATTTCTTGTATCCTTCAACAAGCACCAGATCCGCCTCAACATATATCGCTTTCAAAGCTTCGTCAAGCAATGGGGCTCTACTTCTTCGCACAGTTATTACTTCGGTCGGCGTAGCAGCGACGGTAACAGTTGCTCCAGCTTCCAAGTGTCGCCAGGTATCTTTGTTGGTCGTGTCGAAACCTCGGTGGATGTGCTTGACTGTTGCCACCCTGAACCGCTCGACCACAAGCTTCTCGGTCAGAGCTTCCACTAAATGGGTTTTCCCACTTGACCTCCCTTTACCAACCACGCAGATAACCAGTGTCACACTTAGACCTCGGCTATACCATTATTTCGTCATTCGTATGCGGGATCAGGGCACCCGCTCATGCTCGGACAGCAATGCTCTCTCTCGGTGCCTTTCCCAAACTCAATATTAGGTTTCTAACTATTTCGATGTCTTCGAGGTATACGAATTCATCTAATCCGTGGAATCGGGTATCGGCCCTAATTGTTCCGTAGCAGACTACTGGAATATTGTGCTTAGCGAAGAAGCTTCCGTCGTTTCCTCCGAGCTCCGCAGCGAAGAGCGGCGTTTCGCCTCTTAATTCTGCTATCTTCTCGGAGACCGTCTTCACAAATGGATGGCTTTTAGAGGTGTGATAGCCTGGAAGGCTGTTAGTGATTTCAAGAGAAGCCTTGCATCCCGCTTCACTTACCGCTTTGTTGAAATGCTCTTTCAGCTCCTCTTTTGCTTCTTCAAGTTGCTCTTCTGGATGGAGTCTTCGGTCGAATCGGAATTCGCAGGTTCCAGGAATGACGTTCTCCTTTTCTCCCCCTCTGATCATTGTTACTGAGAACCTTCCCCAGACCTTTTCCCTTGGTGCTTCCGGAGGCGCATTTAAGTTGCTTTCCTTCCTTTCAACAGTCTCTTTGTATGAGTTGAGGGCTCTGATCAGCCTCGTGGCTTCGTCGATGGCGTTAAGTGACTTGAAGGGATAGCCTGCATGTCCCTGTTTTCCCCCTACTTCCACTTTCCCCCATAGAATGCCGCTGGCGCCTAAGAAGAGTCTTTCTATGCCTGCGTCTACGACGAGTGCTGCGTCGCCTTTGAGTCCCGCATCGGTCATTACGTAGTCTACGCCGTATTTTCCCCCGATCTCTTCATCTACTCCTGCTACAAGCTTCATGTTTATGTCTAGAGATTCGTTCTTCAGCCTTCGCATTGCTCCAAGGGCTGCAGCTATGCCTGACTTGTTGTCAGCTGACCCTCTGCCGTAGGCTCTATCGTTCTCGACTGTGAGTTTGAAGGGGGGATATTTCCAGTTTGACCCAGGGGGCACGATGTCAAAGTGTGACTCAACCAAGAGGGTCACGTCTGATCCTGAGTCCAGGGTTACAATGACGTTGGGGCGTGAGAGTCCGTCTTTAGCTCCTTTTTCACCGTCGATAATTTCGACATCTAAGGAGTTCCGCTCCGCTTCTTCCACGATTATCTGTGCGCATTTTTCATATCCTTTCTTAGAGACTGATTCTGTGTCAACCTCAACCAGTCTCGATAGGAGATCAACCTCATATTCAAGCGAGTTCAATCATCATCCTCCAGCTTAGTAACTCTCCACAGACCTGCAAATTAGGCTTTTTCATTGGAAAGGAGGGGGCACTCGCAGGAAAGCAGGCTTCATGAGAACTTGTTGTCTATCGTCTTGAATTTGTGCACTGTGTTGGAGTACTACAGTAGACTAGTAATATTTATTAAGTCTTAATATTGACTATAGCCTTCTCCCAAGGAGGTCGCACATGAAGAAACGTAAAAGCAGAGCGCGTGAGTATGACCCCCGCGAAGTAAAGGGTCACAGCCAAAACGAAAACCAGCGACTGAGCCTTCCACTCACACGCATATACATTTAGTTGAAACGCAACACGGCTATTCTCTCCCTATCTCCCCCTTCCCCCTATCCGCTCCTTATGATGATCAGCTTTCTTCTGAGACTAGAATTCGACTCAACTCCTTCCTTTCTATGTTTCCTCCGCTTATGATGACAACCACCGTCTTTCCCTCGAAGCTGCCTGCGTTCTCCATTAAAGCTGCAACGCCGACAGCTCCCGCGCCTTCAACAATCTGCTTTTCCTCGTTCCACAACATGCGAATCGCCTTTCGTATGGTATTCTCCTTCACCAGAATGATATCGTCGACAAGGTCGCGCACAATCTCGAAAGTTATGGATCCCTTCTCAATTCCTCCAAAAAGTCCATCAGCTATAGATTCCGACATCTCTGCCTGCACAATCTTACCTGCCTTCAAGGATTCGTACATGATGGGTGAGGCAACGGATTGCGCCCCTAAGATCGTTATGGCTGGGTCTGCAGCCTTCATCGCAATACTTACTCCTGAGATTAAGCCTCCACCGCCAACGGGGACGATAATGGTCTCAGTTTCTTTAAGATCCTCAAGAATCTCCAACCCAATTGTTCCTTGCCCGGCAATTACCGATCCATCATTGTATGGAGAGATGTAGGTCATTTCTTCCTCTCTTGCGAGAGCTATTGCCTTCTGCTCAGCCTCGTCGTAGATGCCTCCTTCGAGAAGCAACTCTGCATTGTATTTTCTGATTCTGTCGACCTTTATCTTGGGAGTACTTCGGGGAACAACTATCTTTACACGAATCTTAAGCTGTTCAGCGCTCAAGGCCACTGCTAAGCCATGGTTTCCCGCGGAAGCTGTGATGACTCCACACTCTTTATCCTCCCTCTTCATTTGCTTCAGTCTATTGTAAGCCCCTCTGATCTTGAAGGAGTTGGTCACCTGTTGATTCTCAAGTTTTAAGTAGACTTCTCCTCCACAAAGTCTGCTCAGTGAGGTGGAACGTTTTAGAGGAGTTTTTTTAACCAGCTCTGAAATGGATTCTCTGGCTTGCATTATGTCTTGAAGACTAATCATCCTTCCACTCGGGTTGTTGGTGGATCTCTTAAGGAAAAGCTTTGTGCATACGGAGGAGCTTCTATCTTAGCAGGTTGGTGTTTTCTGTTCTCACGTTTTTCAGAATATCCTTTGCAGTGTTGTAGCACTCGTTGGCGAGTTTTCTTGACGTAGAAGGTAAATTGCTATACATGCGCATTTGCAGATTCTGCAGATGCCCATTGAAGCCATCTTGAGAAAACGTGTTATCCTTATAGTCGTATTGATAGACACGTTGAAAAGTATCTAAACATGCTCGAAAGTAGGATCTTCTGATATGATGTCGAAGACTATGCCGGCTACTTCTTCGATGTATTGGTGGCACTTTTTCTCCCAGGTCTGCTCTTTCGAATACTTGCGCTGTCCTGCCTCAGTTAACAAATCGCATTCCGTGAGTTCTCTGCAGGTTAAGGTTCCGAATCTTTCCTTGAATCGCTTTGCCAGTTCTTGGGTAAACCAGTACGGGGTGTTGCCCTTAGTTGGCTTATCTCGACCATATCTTACCCCTAGGGCCATGATACCTCCGCTAAGGGCTCCGCATATTAGCCCCTGTCTTCCCACTCCAGCACCGAATCCAGTCGCTATTCTAGGGATTAACCTGTCTTTGATTCCCCACCATGCTTTCGCTGCGAGGAGCACTGCTTCTGAACACAGATATCCTTGTACAGCGTAGAGCCTTGCTGATTGCGTGAATTCCTTTCTGGTTTTCGATTCTTCCACCTCGTCTTTAGAGCAGGCTATTTCTGCGTATGTGAATAAAAACCTTGATTTCCTTGGAATTGAAGCCTTCTAACGCATGATTTTTAGCTAAGGACTTCTATGTTCTTGGAGCGTGGCATGCTGGAGCTTCTAGATCAGGATGCGAATAGTACCTTGGACTCAGATTCAGAGTTGGAACTGCGTAAGATGCGGTCTTTGTTGCAGACACTACGATATTGTTCTGAAGCTCCCTGAGTGGCTGACGATTGTCAAGAGTTTCGGACCTGAGTTCACCTCGCCAAACATGACTAAATTCCTTCTGAGAAGAAGACAAGATGGATCCTGCGCATTTCTGCATGGTGCTTCAAACACGTCGGTATGCAGGCTTCAACACATGAAACCAATGGCATGTAAGTTGTGGCCTTTCAAAGTTCTGGACAGGCCGAAATACGGTGAAGCGGAGAGTTCGATCTACAACTACAGAGGTCACGGACTATTCGTGTATGTGGACAAGAACTGTACTGGTCTAAGGCTGGGAACACCTACTCCCGAGTTTTCTCATTCAGTTATCCCGGAGTTTGTGGAAATTGCGTTAGGCATACGGCAAAATCAATATAAGAGCACGTCACTGCTGGGGCTTCGACTGAGGTCATTTTGATCTTACGTGCAACTGATTGCCGCTACGAGCATGCATACACAAGTATTAAAAGCAGGATCCCGCAATTGGTGCGAGACGCCACAAAAAACGTATAATGTGAAAGGTGGTGATGGCTTTGGTCAGAGAGAAACGTGTTGAGGATGAATGCTTTGGATTGCCCCGTGGTGGCGCAATCTTTGGCTTATTCATAGGAGTGGTAATAATTCTCTGGGGACTCACTCAGATTCCTGGGTTACTCCCTGAAGACTTTGAGTTCGGTTGGCTGGTCATAGTCGCTTTCGGGCTATTAATTATCGCAGGAGCCGTGTACAAGCTGGCTCGTAGATGATATGCGCGAGAGACGATGACTGCAACGATCTTTTACACGACCATTCGGCTGATATTACCCGAGCACTTTATCATTCTGGTAGTTTGAAGTTCGGTAGTTTCAGACTGAAGTCTGGTAACAGAAGCCATATTATATTGATCTTTCATGGCTGCTTTCATCTCCGAAAGACTTCTGTTGCGTCAGAGATTTAATAGTCAGCAGTATACGCGAAATTTCAACAAAGGACAAAATAGCCCAACTGGCCTCTATCGAACTGAAAGGTACACTTATTCTCCCCAGCGTAGCCTGCAAACTGGGTCTGCCATGTGTGGCTGTGCGAAAGGAGCGGAAGAAATACGGGTTGACTGGAAGAGTGTGTGGAGGAACTGTGGACAAGGGCGAAAGGATCCTGTTCTTCGATGACGTAATTTCAGAGGGAACATCGAAACTAGAAGGAATTAAGCCGTTGGAAGAGATGGGTGCATTGATTCGGCACGTAGTTGTAGTTGTGGACCGAGAACATGGAGGTAGAGAAACCCTTGAAAGACTAGGCTATAAGGTTCATTCACTGGCAACAATCTCTGAATTAACTACACATCTTCAAAAGTCCAAATCGATTCCAGAAGAGCAAGCAGAGACGGTTCTCAAATACGTTGAGAGCGTCAAGAGAAAACGATGAGTGCCCTGAGTCCAGCCTGTGAGAACCCGGATGAGATTAGTACCCTGAAGGCACCTCAACTCCTATCTTCCTGCACGCATATCTGACTGCAAGAGCGCTATTCTGATTAGGGGTATGTAAGTCTGCAACTAAGGAAAGTCTCAGTCAGAGCGTATTCAACCTCAGATTTTCCACAAGTCAAGAAGCTGATACTTGATGCTGAGAACTTCGGTGAACCATTCCTGAACACTGAGATTCTGAACATTAAGAAGAACACGACGTTGGGTTTAGGAGCAGTTTTCGTCGCGGTCTTCAACAACCAGATAATAGGCTATGTCTCCTTAGGTCAAAGAATCCTCGCTTTAATGGTGGATTCCATCATTGTTGACCGAAGTTATCAACGAAAAGGTGTGGGCAAAAAGCTTATTTCGAAAGCGAAGGAATACGCCCGATGCCACGGTTTCGAGGTTCTGAGAACTGATACTGGAACTTTCATGGACTATGCAATCAAATTCTATCTTACATGTGGCTTTGAACCCTGTGGGTACGTTGAACACGACTTCAGCAGAGGCTCAAAACAACTGCACTTCTTCATCGACCTCGTCAAGAAGACTGAGACATAATTAATTACCACCAAACATGCACATTACCAAGTTCTTATTTTGCTAGTAATCCCTGAGGGGCTTCTGCATAAATAATCAAGCTTCCGAATTTTTCGTCAGGCATAAAGATGGTCTTTTCCTCAACTAGAAAATCAATCGCCCATGCATAAGCTATATGAATATACCAGCACATGAACTCGCCAAAACTATTATTCGTGTATCTGCTAGCTTCTAGGTCATTATAAAATTGAGAAAGCTCCCTTTCTTCCTCCTTGATTTTCAGCAAGATCTGATTTGCTGCTTTCTTCACAGTTTCTTTCCAGGCGAGCGAATCCCCCTTGGATAATAATGGCACGTCTAATCCTTCCGCCAGATCTTCTGGTTTCTCTAGTTCCTGCCTCTTCAATAGCTCAATACATCTTTCTTCCAGTTTTTCTCGCGGAATATTACTCTTGTTCTTAACGATATTCTGTCCAAAGGTTACAAAAGCCCAGTTTTCCCATGGTAAATCTTCCGAATTTTCCCCATACTTTCCTAGGTGCTCTGGTTGACCATCGATCATGAAAAAATAATATTGAGCATCAGGTCGTTCAGGGCTTGGACGTTTCGGGGCTGGTCTTAGCAATACTCGATCCTTTACTAATGCTTCGAGCAAGCCAATATCCAAGATTTTAGAACCGATTAATACCAACGAAAGATCATTAATCGAATATTCTTTACTAATTTCCAGCTTGAAGAATTCTCTTTTGATTTTTTCCCAGTTTTTCGCTAGTTCATCAGCAATTATCCTGCCGATTTTCTCGGAGTGCTGAAAGGTTTTTTCCGTTTCTTCTTTATCAACAATTAAAAATGTAGGGTGAAATTTTCCATTTTCCTTCCTCACAAGGTTAGCATCTATCAATAGAGCCATTTTCTCCGAAAGCTCTTCCTCCGATACATTGAATAATTCTCGAATTTCTGGTAATGAATAGCCATCATGTAGCGCTCTAAGGGTCAATTTACTAGATGGTTTGAAGTAGTCCCAAGGATTTCCCGAACCTGCCATTGATAGAATGATTCTGTCAGTAGAATAAATTTCGGGCAATTTCTTCATTGTCAACCTATCTTAAATATGATTGTAGTACACACGGAAACTAGATTACATTAGGTAATATTATGTTCTGTCATCCAGCAATGTTCTGCGCGACTAACCCTCCGAATCAAGGTGTTTCCTCGCGCGTGCCGTGACGACCGTGATTGTTATGCCTAGCGCAGTGAGTCGGCTTTCAAAATTGAGCACACACATCCTTAATAAGGGAAACCTGTGCAATAAAGGCTGAGCAGTTAGGGGCTTTCCCAAAAGGGTAGAACGGTTACGACGGTTTTACTGTTTTTGTTCTAAAGCGATTCCGGCTGACAAATCAAATGAGGTGACTGAATGTCCTATTCATATATTCAAAGAAAGAAATGGCAAAGTAGTGGACGACCTAGGTTCCATGTAACGGCGCCGGTTGAAGTTGACAAAGAATATGAAGCTGAGATCGAGGATATGAGCAGAAGAGGCGAAGGAATCGCGAAAATCGAAGGCTTCGTCGTATTTGTGCCGAACACTGAGCAAGGAGAACGCGTCAAGTTTAAAATAACTAGAGTTGGAAACAGATTCGCGATTGGCGAGTTAGCACAAGATTAGTCAATATCATGCATGGAAACCGTCAGAATTCGATATAACCTGAGAGAGGTGATGTTACATGTCCCAAAGAAAGACGTTTGAGATCAAATGCAGTGACTGTGGCAAGAATGCCATGGTGCCTTTCAAGCCTACACCAGGCAAGCCAGCTTACTGTCGTATGTGCTTCTCGAAACGCAGGTCTAAGCAGCGACCACGTGCCAATATTGTAGACCTTCCTTCTCCTCGTGCAAAAGCATGGGCAAGACGATAACATACGTATTTGCAGAAAGCGCGTGTGCCATGTCTTTACTGCAGTGGCATCGCTTTCATTTCTTCTACATGTCTTATGTCCGTGAATAGCCAAGACACTGTCAGGACTATCACCCCTGCTATGGTACATGTATGCATGCGAGTTTGCAGATTTAAGATTTAGACTCGTATAAGATCAGAATCCGAAAGCCATAATACCGAAAATTCCCGCGCTTATATTCTAACCCAGCTGCCTGAGACTGATGAATGAGCACACACTCCACTCGGAAATAAAGGAATGGTATTCCCTTCCAGGGGACGAATTCGAGGTTAAAATAAGCGGCTTCATTGTTGACATCGTCAGAGGCGACCTCCTCATCGAGATACAGACCAAGAACTTCTCCGCCATCAAAAAGAAACTGATCAGTCTGATTCGCGAACGTGAAGTTCGGCTGGTTCACCCCATCGCAAGACGAAAGTGGATCGTACTAGTCACGAAACTAGGTGAAGTAGTCAGGAGAAGAAAGTCTCCACGAATGGGGAGATTCACCGACCTCTTCTGGGAGTTAGTAAGCTTCCCCGATTTAATAAATGACCTGAACTTCTCCCTCGAAATCTTGATGGTCGACGTCGAAGAGATCAGATGCAACGACGGGAAAGGAAGCTGGAGGCGGAGAGGGGCAAGCATCAAAGACAGAAAGCTGCTGAACGTTGAAAGCAGAACGCTCCTCAATCACCCCGGCGACCTTCTTAAATCCATGCCCAACCTCAACGGGCGGTTCACCAATCGAAGTCTAGCAACACAGATCAACGTGCCAATACATCTAGCTAGGAAGATTACGTACTGCCTCAGAAAGACAAAGGCGTGTAAGGTGGTTGGAAAGAAAGGAAGAGCATTAGTCTTCGAGACGACCCCTGAAGTGGAATAGAAGATTGTGCTTCCTTCCAGTCCCTCAGTAACTAATAAGAACCAAGAGACGAATTCTATGCTGACGTTGCATGAAGAGAAGACTCTTACTCTTGTTCGTCACGGTTCTGCTGATAGCTGTCTCAGAACTGATTCCGCTTCTTCACGGCGAGATCCATGTTGGTGTTAAAGAAGGCGACTGGGTAGAATACAGCATAACCCATAGCAAGACCCCTCCGAGTAAGTACGCCACTTGGGCGCGAATAGAGATTCTAAGTGTTCAAGGGGCGATTGTGTTGCTCGAAGTGAAGCAGAGGATTTCTGATGGAACACAGGAAACTGACAGAGAAACCGTGAATCTCGAGACAGGTCAGTTAGGAGAAGGCTTCTTGATCCCGGCAAACTTGAGTGCTGGGGATACCTTCTTGGAAGCACACGAAGACGAATTGATAATCGGTGGAGTTCAGGAGCTCATATATGCAGGAGAAAATCGAACCATTGTATACACCACTACCATCGCAGGAATATGGTGGGATAGAGCCACTGGAATCCTGCTCGAAGCGAGATATTCACAGATGGAATACTCGACGGTGATTAAGGCAGACCGTACGAGTCTTTGGGGGACTGGTTTATTTGTCAATCTTGATCCGATTCTTCTCTACATCCTGATACTTGTGGCGCTGCTGGTAGTTGCGGCTTTAGCCATCTTTTTCATCTTCAGAAGAAGGAGAACCGCCACGTAACCTCACCGCTAGCTTCTCTGAGCATTCAGATCCGCACCTTGGCGTCCTTGAAAGACTCGATTATCACAGATTGGGGTCTCTTGAGGATGGATTTGAGGAGGGGGAATCTTCGAGCGGTTTCCATTGTTAATGTTGGCTCGATCAGCCTGGATACAGATAGCCCTGCTAAGTTTAGAGCGTTGAAGTAGTCAGTCAACGTTCTGTGAAAGCTGATTGTTCTGAACGGTATCGAAAGCCTTTCCATATCCCAATTCAATGCATACTTTGTCTCCTCGAAATATCGGTTGGACGCTTCTATCCTCGCTCCGTTTACCGATATCTTCTCAAAGCAAGGATGAGGAATCGAGAAGACAAAACGACCACGAGGTTTTAAAATCCTCGATATCTCCGATACCGATTCATTATAATTCTCAATGTCCTGTAGCGCCATGAAGCAGCTCACGAGGTCATAATGGTCATCTGAGAACCCATCTAGGTTGGCAACATCTGAGATGAAATATCGTATTCCTAAGGATTCCTTTCTCTCTTCCAGAATCGCTGACCTAATCAGCCTTGATGAGAAATCTACACCTGTGACTTCTGCGCCTTTTCTGGCAAGGATTCTTGTGTTGTATCCTTCCCCGCACGCTACATCCAGGACTGTCAAACCTGTAACGTCGCCGATGAGGTCGAATGCTGCAGGATTGTTCAGCTTGTCTCGAGTTACATCATTGCCTGTTCTCACGAAATCTACCCAAGCTTCTGCAGAAGCATCCCAAGAATCTCTTACATCATCGTTTTCCACGAAAACCCCTTGTCCTAAAGGTATCCGAAGCAATCCTTCTGGATTCTGAGTATACAAGGTTTCTTGCGCAAGGGTACGAGTAGGAGGCGACTTGAGAGTTAAGAGGCAGCTTCTTTGTTGAATAGCAGATAGTGGCTAATCCAGATGTCTCGACCGGTTACTTGATACGTATGAAGACTCCAGCCATTCTTCTGGAATTTCTGGATTGTCTTAGCTATGTCTTTGTGATGACTAACTTGCACACAAATCCATTCTTCCATTCCAGTCACCTCACTAAACAAAGACGCAATCAATGTTAAGCCTTTACAATACCTAAGTGAATACTAGGCTGAGCGATAGAGGATTTTCAGGGTTCGACAATTGGAAGGTTTACAACAAACTGGTTTGGTCATCTGGAAATGCGCGCGCATCTACGCGCGCTTGCATGAATTGATATTGTGCTTAAACTAGACTTTGTGTAAAGCATACGATTCCAAAAAACAGAGCCATAAAAAGGATGAATACAACTCCCAGAAAAATCACCAGTTCTTTTCCATATCGACCATACTTAATCGTTACAATAGCATTTATTATGGGAAAAAGTGCTGCGACACCAGCTATGATGAATAATTCTGACTTATGACCCCAACGATTCGGATTCCAGTTAATATCGAAATGAACAGGGATGATCTCTGGAAGCTGTGGGTAAATCCACAGTAAATATCCCAGAAAAACTGCGAAAGCAGCAGTAACTGCTAAAACTTGGGCATAGACTACTTTTCCTGAGGTTTCAAATGCTTCAACTTCACTTGGACTCGCTGTTCCAAACTTACTTTTCCAAGTATTTATCTCCTCTAGGAAAATCCTAGGATTCTCTGGTGAGATAGCTATCTTTTTCCCATTTATCAGGTGTATCAAGATAAAGTCCCCCCTCATCCTAGTCGAATAAACCCAGACATTTCCCACATCTTTGGCTTTATATAGTCCCCAGTGAAGACCCGGCCAACTTGCTCCAAAGAGACGAAGCAGAAGAGTTGTGTTAGAAAGCTGCACCTTGCTAATTGAAGCATAAGGTATCATGCGCTTCGAGAGGCCAAGGTTCACTGTAAAGGCATTCTCTCCCACTTTGTAACTCATTTTTTTTCCCAAAAATGTAAGGAACAATATTAGTCCATCGACTAGAAAGATGATCACTCCAATTATGAAAAATAGAACTGTAGATCCTTGAGAAATTAAAAAGAAGAATATTAAGGGAATATCGATTATCGCTATAAAAACTAAGCCCCAGATCAATGTGTTCCTATTCTTAGTGGGCTTGAATGTTTTTCCCAATTATCATTCCCAGAAGTATGGATGCTTGCCAACAGATAAGTTACACGCGCATAAGGTAAATATGCATGGAGAACCTTGATGTCTCATTTACTTTGGTGGTTTGTGAAATGAGGAATATCCACTTACTTGCGCGCACAAAGCCTGCTGGCTTTTCACATTAGGTGAGATTCTCGTGAAACAAGACTATCGAATGTTCCCTATTGGCTATGTCCGTAGATCGACAGACAGTATATGTTTGGAGATTCTTGAACCATTTCGACCTGCAATGAAGCAACTAGAGAATTTTTCTCACATGATGGTGCTCTGGTGGGCGGACAAACATGATAATGATCAAAGTCGTAGCATAATGATGACTGCACCCCCCTATGCGAAAGATGTCATGACCGGCGTATTCGCGACCAGAGCGGAATACCGCCCCAATCCCATAGCAATGACCACCTGTAAAATCCTCGAGGCTGATGAGAAGAATGGTACCCTCCAAATCGCAGACATAGACGCATATGACGGAACGCCAATTGTAGATCTGAAGGCATATTACCCTGTATGTGATCGAGTTAAGGATCCGAGAATTCCAGCGTGGCTATCTGATTGGCCTGAATGGATGCCTGAAAGGGGCATAGGGCTCTAACCTCGCAGAGCACTCGTAAAGGATAAATGTCTGAGTGTATCTAAACCGGAGTTTTAATCAAATGCTTTTACGAAAACACTTGGAGGCAGTGGTATCATGAGCAACGGAGAGAACTCGCTACTTTTTCTCGGTCTTCTAATGTGTTTGCTAGCAGCCATTTCAATGATCAGCGACGTGTTGGGAGACAGGACAATACCTGGAGCAATCGTCTTAGGCGCACTAGGAACTGCCCTTATCGTGTTCTCACGAAGGCAGAAACGATAACGGCGCATGCATGCATTGAATTACGACTCGGAAAAAAACCAAACGATTAATGTATAGGTGCAACGCTCATCTGGATTTTTTAATTCACTGGATTCTCATGCGCGCTAAATATCATGCGCACGCTTGAATTTCACTGTCGTATAATTCAGCAACAAACTCACCAATCGAGGGTGCAGCGGTTAAACCAGGCGATTCTATACCAATGAGGTTTACGAATCCAAATAAATCCCTGTCAACCTCATGCCTTATAACGAAATCCTTGAATCCTTGTCCTGGACCTTGAAGTTTCGGTCTTATTCCCGCAAAATCAGACACCAATTGACATTTACTGATACAGGGTAAGAATCTCTTGACATCTCCTCGAAACTCTTCCTCACTCGACTCAACTCTATAATCAACTTTTTCCACATAGTAGGCGTTCGGACCCAACCTAACTGCTCCAGCCAAATCTGGCGTCAAATGAGTCCCTAATCCCGGTCCCTTTGGCACTGGGTACACTAGCATTTTAACAGGAGGTTTTCCAACAACTCTGAAATAGTCTCCTTTGCAATAATGCAGTCTATAACCCGACTCCTCCACATCCATTCCCAGCATCTCAGCTACTCTGTCTGAGAAAAGACCCGCACAATTCACAACAGTTCTTGCTTTAATAGCAAA
>JAGLZJ010000060.1 GCA_023131555.1 Candidatus Bathyarchaeota archaeon
CTTGCTATGCGACAACAGAAACTGAACAAACACATGCACAAGCTTATCCGCTTGGCTCGAGCCTTCAATGCAGCTGCAGTAGTGACAAACCAAGTGATGTCTAAACCAGACGTCTTCTTCGGCGACGCCGTCCACCCAATAGGTGGACACATAGTTGCTCACACAAGCCATACCAGACTCTATCTCAGAAAATCTGCAAGAGGTCCAGTGCGAATCGCTCGTTTGGTTTCAAGCCCATATCTCCCCAACGGTGAAGGCATCTTTAAAATCACAGAGAACGGTGTGGAGGAAGTCGACGAAGACGAGCAGAGAGGAAAGAAGCGTTGACGTTTCCTCAAGTTTTCGTCACAAGGTTTTTTCAGCTAGTCACTGCCAGGCAGTTCACAGAGTCTGAGAGGGAGCTGCAGCGTATCAAGGATAGAATGGAGGACACGAAATGGAATACCGGGTACTTCCGCGCTCTGAGTGGAATGCTCCTAGCGCAGCGAACGAGTACCCACAACACAGCTTTCCTAACAGAAGCAGTTCAGAGCGACAGGGCAACTCTGAAGAGACAGAGAGATGAATTTCTCAAGCATGTGCAGAGTCGATTTCATGGCGACTTTGATCGAGGCTTCTTCCAAGCTTGGAGTGATTACACGAGGGTTCTGATTAAGATCTCCCCAGAACCGTCTGTAGACCTCGATGCGCCAGCGCAGACAACAATTGTTAATTACACAACTCAGGAATGATATGGAACTCAATCTTGAGCTTCGACTAACGTAAAATTTTGTCCCTGACGCTGCAACCAGCTGAGTTTCATCGTTTGATTTGAGGTAACGTAGCCTTCCGGCAGGTTCTTCAGTTCAAGAACGTATTCTCCTTGCGGTAATAGAGCTATGTTAAGGGAAGCCGTGGTTGTGTTCTTCTCCTTCAGAATCCTGCCTTGAGCGTCATAGATTACCACCTTGAATTCATTTTCCAGAACGAGATCGCCGTTCTCGTAGCGGATATCTATAGAGACTGAGGGCGCCATCAGGGTAACTATCAGGGTCCAAGAGACGAGCCATGCGAAGAAGTAGATGCCGATTCCTTGTCTGATAATCTTTGACGGAGTCTCGACCCTGGTGAAGTACGTTAGTTTCAATAGATAGTAGGTCGCGATGTAAAATAGTAAGGCAAACGACAGACCAGTCAACAGGGTGTAGAAATTGGCGAGTTCAGTGGAAGGAGACAGAAATATGTAGAACCCGCAGATTATCCCAATCACTAGACCTAGAAGAGCACGACTCCAGTAGATCAAGGTTAAAGGCTTCATTCTGGTTCCGTTCCGACCCAGATCTTACATCAACTGGTAATTAAAGCTTTGAGTCTAGATGAAGCTATAGATTAATCCTAGAGACAATCTACCGAATGTACTGAAGGTGAGACGTTGAAGAGAACTATGACCAGTCCGGATGTAGCTGCAGTTGTTATTGAACTCAGGGAGAAACTGATTGGTGCCCGAATAAGAAACATTTACCAGCTGAAAAAAAATACCTTACTCCTTAGAATTCATCAAACTAGTCAACCGACCTTAGATCTTCTCATAGAAGCCGGAAAGCGCATGCACCTCACCTCTTATGTTGTGACAGTTCCGCAGAAACCGCCTGCATTTTCAACAGCGCTCCGAAAACATCTTAGAAACGGTAAATTGCTAGGGATTCAGCAACACGATTTTGAGCGAATCGTCACCATCGAAATAAGAAACAGAGGAGACGACTTCAGGCTGGAGGTCGAACTCTTTGGAGAAGGCAACATTATCCTTGTAGATGCTAACAACATCATTCTGCAAGCTCTCACTCTTAAGACGATGCGAGACAGAGCCGTTCAGCGACGCGAATCTTTCCTCCAAGCGCCGTCCAGCGGGATGAATCCGATGGAAACCCCGATCCTGGAGAAGGATTCACTAGATCAGTTTGAGGATATGCAGGTGGTTAGAGCCCTCACAAAACTGTTCAGCATAGGGGGAGAATATGCTGAAGAAGTTCTTCTGCAGGCTCGAGTCAGTAAGGAAATTGCTTGTTCCGCACTTAAACACGACGACTTGACTCGAATCTCAAAGGCCCTCAAGGACGTTTTCTCCACTCTCGAACTGCCTAAGCTGACACCTTGCATCCTGAAGGATTCTGAAGAAAAATGGGTCAACGTCACTCCAATCAAGCTTAAGAAATATGAAAAAATGGGCTGCATAGACTTCAAGAGCTTCAATGAGGCGCTAGATGAATATTACTCGAAAGCGTCCTCCGAAGGTGAAACGAAAGCCTCAGATGATCAGAAGAACCGAGAGAAAGCTAGACTGCAGAGAATTCTCGATAGTCAGAAAGCATCTCTGAAAGAGGTCGAGAAGAAAGCACTATTACATAGGAGGATCGGGGATAAAATATACAGTCACTTTCATCACCTGTCGGAACTCTACAAGAAGATTAAAGATCAAAAGAACCACGGTCTGAAATGGAAGGAGATCGCCGTTGGAATCAATGAGGAGAAGAGAATTGGAGAGCCTTGGACCTACCTCGAGTCTCTTGACGCTGAGAAACTTGTTCTTCGCTTAAGCATAGACGACGTGCAATTCGCTTTCAGCCTCCGAAAGTCAATCCCAGCCAATGCTGCGTCCTACTATGAACAAGCGAAGAAATCAAAGAAGAAAGCTGAAGGCTGCGAGAAAGCGTTGAACAAAACATTGAACCAGCTCGCAGAGCTCAAGATAAGCCGGATCTCCTCTGAGAAACCCCGAAAGCCACCTCTCAAAAAAAGAAAGAAGGCGTGGTTTGAAAAGTTCAGATGGTCCTACACATCAGGCAATCTCCTTGTAGTCGCTGGAAAAGACGCAATCACAAACGAGATACTGATCAAGAAACACATGGATCAGAATGACCTGGTCTTCCACGCAGATATTGTGGGAGCACCCTTCACCCTCCTAAAGACCGAGGGGAAAGCACCTCCTGAAGAGTCGATAGAGGAAGCAGCGGTTCTAGGGGCGGTGTATTCTAGAGCCTGGAAAGCCAAGTTCAGCGCCATTGACATGTTCTGGGTACACCCAAACCAGCTGAGCAAATCCCCTCCATCAGGAGGATACTTGGCGAAGGGAGCCTTCATGGTAAGCGGTAAGAAAAACTTCATCAAGAAAGTTCCCCTCAGACTAGCAGTTGGCATTGATGTGAAAGCAATCCCTCCAGCTCTAGTTATAGGAGCTAAGAATTCAGTGAATAATCGAACTAACATCCTCATAGAGATCGTGCCGGGGGACCTACCCAGCCAGAAACTAGCACGCCAGATACTGCAAGAGCTGCGAAACAGAGTTGAGAAAGAACGGAGGAAAACAGTTTCAGCAGTTTCCATTCAAGATATTCAGACGCGCATTCCCTTCGGAAACGGAAGAATCGCAAAATCCGAAAAAACCAAGAAGAAGCGAACTGAAATCAACAACACATATTAATGAATCTCAGGTAGACTCTCGTACGTGTGAGTAGGTAGCTATGGCTGAGATTGGGCTCAGAACGAAAATGCTCGTAAGAGACGTCATGTCAAGCCCGGTAATCACAACGACAGAAGGAGAAAGCGTTGAAAAAGTAGCTAAACTGATGAAAGCCCAACGACTAGGCTCAATAATCGTGACCGACAAGGAAGATCGACCGATAGGAGTGATTACTGAGAGAGATCTAGTGACACGGGTTCTCTCAGAGAACAAGTTACCAAGTGATCTGAAGGCAAAGGAAGTCATGTCATCACCTCTTGTAACAATAAAGCCTGACGAAACTCTCAGCAACGTAGCCAGGCAAATGAGCCGACTGAACATGAGAAGATTCGGAGTAGTTTACAAGGGTGAACTGGTTGGCGTAGTCTCCAGCAAAGATGTACTCGCTATCACACCTGAACTCCTTGACACAATACAGGAAAAAGTCCGCATTGAGAGCGGAGAGACAGCCCCCGAAGAGAACTCGCCCATGGCTGGACACTGCGACAGATGTGGCCAATGGTCCAACCGCCTTAGGGAGATAGAAGGGGAATTCCAGTGTGAAGACTGTCGTAGCCAAGAGCGAGACAAATACTAGAAACACACTGAGTAAGAAGACTGGCATCGCTTCCCAAAGAAGTGATGATTGTAGCGCGCTCACCCATCTAAGTATTCAGGGGATGTGATTCTGCACAATGTCTGGAACCAGAAAAAGTGAAACATTTAGGAGAACACTCAGAGGAAAAGGTCCTGCTAAAATGAAGTTGCGTCTCTCAAAGCCAAACGTGGGGGATATTATGACAGTGGCGCGCAGCCCAGTAGTAACTGCTTCCCTCACAACCTCCATCTATGACATCGTACACATCATGACTAATGAAGGCTTTCGACGTATTCCCATCGTTAACCCTGGAACAAGCAAACTCCAAGGCATAGTAACGAGCACAGACATAGTTGACTACTTCGGAGGAGGAGAAAAATTCCTCATAGTGAAGAGAAAGTTTGGAGGCGCCTTCTTTAAAGCAATCAACGAACCTGTGAAATCAATCCTTAGAGCGAATCCTCCATTCGCCATGAAGACTGCGACCTTAGCTGACGCGATTCGAATTATGAAAGAGAGTTCAGTAGGCGGATTGCCGATTGTGGATGATTCAGGCAGAGTGGAAGCCATAATAACGGAAAGAGATCTGCTTAGAATCTTCAAGGCGAAGATTGCCATGGGCACAGTGAGCGATTTAATGACCTCTGCAGTGGTCACAGCCCCTGCTGAAACTTCAATCCTTGAGGCTGAGAGAATGATGGTGGAGAAAAGCTTTCGCCGTCTCCCAATAGTGGAAGAAGGACGCGTAGCTGGCTTGGTGACAGCCATGGACATTGTGAGATTCTTTGGCTCTGGGGACGTCTTCTCCCATCTGCGTTCTGGCACCATTCTTCAAGTCCTTGAGACTCCAGTCATAGACATCGGTGTCAAGAAACTGATCACAACCAGACCCTCTACCGACTTGGCTGAGGCTGCAGAAGTGATGACGTCAAAGAACATTGGTTCACTACTGGTAATAGATGGGAGAAAGCTGAAAGGCATTATAACGGAACGAGATTTCCTCAAACTCGTGAAAGAATGGTAGGCGCCAGCAATGGGGCGCATCCCATGACAGTTGACCACGTTCTCTGCAATGGGAAGATCTACTTCAGAGGCAGTTTTATTGAAGGTGGACTCGCAATCGACGGCGACAGAATTGTGAAGATTGGAAAAGAACCAAATCTGCCTTCAGCGACGGAGAGGATTGATCTCAATAAGTGCCTGGTGCTACCCGGTTTAGTCGATGTTCATGTCCATCTACGTAGCCAACGGCAAGCTTACAAAGAGGATTTTCTCTCAGGAACCAAAGCTGCAGTTGCAGGCGGCTTCACAACCGTTCTCGACATGCCAAACAACGATCCAGTTACCTGCAGCACAAGCGAGATCATAAAACGTACTGAGTTGGCTGAACGAGAGATAGTTGCAAATGTAGGTTTCTTATCCTGTTTTCCGCAGAGAATGGAGGAAATCGCAGATATTGTCTCAGCAGGAGCAGTTGCTTTCAAACTTTATTTGTCTAAGCAAATTGGTGGATTGGACATTGAGGATGACAGCAAGCTGCTTCAAGCTTTCACCGAAGCCAGCAGACTCAACGTCCCAATTGCGGTCCACGCTGAAGACTTGGAAACAATAAGGAGAAGAACTGAAGCGGAGAAAGAAGACGGAAACAATGATGTGGAAGCCTATCTCAGAGTTCACACGCCAGAAGC
>JAGLZJ010000061.1 GCA_023131555.1 Candidatus Bathyarchaeota archaeon
CAAAGATAGTACTAAGATAATCGCGCCAAAGAGCTGCGTTTCAAAACTCGGTGGAAACGTCATGACACTAAAGGCAGGCAAAGAAGCAATGGTAGACAGCATAAAGGTCAGAGCCGTAGAGGCCTACAACATTAAGCGGTTCCGGTCCCCCGGAAACCCCTACCACCCTAAGGACTTGGGAGTTGGTTACCTCATAACTGTTGAAGGCAAGACAATCTATCACGCTGGAGACACAGATTTCATTCCCGAGATGCGGGAGCTCGGGCATGTGGATGTAGCTCTGCTTCCCAGCGGGGACACCTACACGATGAATAACGTCGAAGCAGCTGAAGCTGCGATAGCCATTAACCCTGCAACTGCAATGCCGATGCATCGCTGGGACACCAGTCCTGAAGAATTCAAGAAAAGGGTGGAAGCTGATTCAGAAGTAAAAGTCATGTTGTTGCGAGAAGGCGAGGAACATCAGATAGACTGATCTGAACAAGTTAACGAATGTATATGCGTACACACATCCTCTTACCCTCCGAAACTTCAGGCACAGACAAGAGAAGTGCTTGATGGCGTTTCTTGGATCTTAACATACGATTCATAAAGGCTAAGCGTGTTCTTCGTAGATGAAGAATATCCTAGCAGCCTCATGCTCGCGATGTGTTGATTTGACTTCAGCCTTTGAAATCGTTGCAGTTTTTGCATTGATGTTTGTGGGAATCACGGTTGCAACGCTTTGGTTCGCTCATTCTTCTTCAAAGATAGAGAGTAAGAGGGAAATCCGAAAAAGAAGATTTCAGTAGTCGATAAGCACTTCAATGAAATGCTGAGGATTGAGTGCCCATATTGCAGGACAATCTACAGGCCAACAGAGCCGGAATGCCCAAACTGCAGCACTAGCACGCAGAAGCTGCTTCTACCAGAAATGCCAGAATGAATCCGCTCTTGACCGCCAGAGCTTCTGATTGCTCCTGAAAAACAAGGCTGTTCCATCCCTGCTTGGTCACCAGATGTTCGCTATCGTAAGCAGTCTGAAAGCTATGCCACCCGCTATTAGAGCGAATGACACCTCGAACACTGTGATCACCCAAGCTTTCTTCCAACCCAGCTCCTTGACTAGTGCTGCAATCGTTGAGATGCAGGGGATGTACAGCATTGCCACCAACGTGAAGACGATCATCTGAATTGGACCAAACTCGGGGACTTGACTGAAATTCGATGTTCCGAGAAGAGTTGCAAGCATTACCAAACTCAGCTCTTTCCTCAGTACTCCGAATATCAAAGCTATACCTGTGACTGCCGGTAGCCCGAGCCAGTTGACAGTGATCGGACTCATAATTTCCGCGATTGAATCCAGTAAACCGAGGAGTTCTACACTCTTAATCACGAGACTTCCTGCAATAATGAGGGGAAAAGCCATTTTCACAAACTCCTTCAGCCTGAAGAAAGTCTGCGTTACTACAGTCTTCGAATGGGGAAGCCTGTAGTCGTGCATTTCCATTATGAGACCAGTAGGCTCACCAGGAAGAGTCTTAAAGGCAATCCTGCCCAGAATCAATACAAGTAACATATTGATGACATACAGCATTAACGCCCATTCAACGCCGACATAGGCACCTACAAGACCTAGGATAATGACGCTGGTGGCAGCGCAAGGCACTAGAGTCACCACAAAAATTGCAAGGAGCCTTTCTCTCTCTGTTTCCATAATTCTGCAGCCAAGGCATGCCGGCACGTTACATCCGAAACCAAGCATCATAGGAATGAACGCTTTTCCGTGCAAACCTATCCTATGCATCACGTTGTCCATTAAGAAGGCGATTCTGCTCAGATATCCAGAGTCTTCAAGCAAATACAGCACTAAGTAGAAAGGTAAAAGGTAAGGTAAAGCTACTGCAGTTCCTGCGATGAGCCCTTCGATTATTCCTCCCCAAATTAGCTCCCCTACAGGTCCAGTTCCGAATAAACCTCTGATGAGTGGTTCTAGGCTGTAGAAGAGGTTACTGAGAGCGCTCGAGGCGTAGTCTCCTAGGACGAAAATTCCTAAGAAGGTAAGAAGGATTGCGGCAATCATTATTGGGTATCCCAGCATTCTGTGGGTCGTGATTGAGTGGAGTGTTTCCGCCACGGGGGGTTTCTCCGGTGGAACTATGACCTGCACTTCCCTGGCAATACAGCCTGCCATCTCGTAACGTTCAGATGTTATGACGGTGGAGCACGAGTGCCCATGAATGCCCTCGATTTCTGCTCTCAGACTTCTGACGACGTTGAGCGTTTCCGGACTGATGGTTTTAACTCTGCTCTCGATCCGTTCGTCTCCTTCGAGAAGCTTTATAGTTGTCCATCTTGTTCCGTAGGGAAGCTGAAGCTTCTCAATTACCTTACTCAGGGTTTCGATCTTAGCTTCGACTTCCTCTCCGTACTTCATTTCCTTGGGGGTTAGGCCTCCCTTTTCAATGAAGTCGATTGTGGTCACTAGCAGTTCATAGAGACCTGTTTGATTCGGGGCGATGGTTGGAACTACTGGTACACCTAAGGCCTCTTCAAGCATTTTATGATCAATCTGAATGCCTTTCCTTTTTGCGATGTCCATTTGGTTGAGGGCAATGACCATGGGTGTCTCCAGTTCGATTAATTGCAGAGTGAAGAAGAGGTTCCTTTCCAGGACTGATGCGTCTACAACATTGATGACAAGATCAGGTTTCTCAATTGCAATGTATTCCCGTGATATGAGTTCTTCTAGGGAAAAAGTGGAGAGTGAATAGATGCCGGGGAGGTCGATGACATCTATCGTGTAGCCTTGGAAATGGAGAGTTCCTTCAGCTTTCTCTACAGTTTTTCCAGGCCAGTTGCCGATATGTTGATGCATACCAGTAAGGTGATTGAAAATGACTGATTTTCCGACGTTCGCGTTACCGGCTAGAGCGATAACAAGGCGTTTCTTGTTCACGCCTCTACTCTCACGAAAACCCTCTTTGCCATTCCTCTACCTAGCGCCAGCTTGGAGCCCCTTACCTTAAGTTCCAGTGGACCATGGAACGGAGCCGACTGAATTAGGGTTACCTTAGTTCCGGGGGTCAACCCCATATCCTCTAATCTTTTTCTGAATCCCCATCTGCGACGATGGCGACCAATCTGAGGTTCTGGTGAATCGCCGATTGAAACTATGATTCCGCTTTCGCCATTTTTCAGCTGAGTTAGTGACCGCTCCAGTTAGATCCTCTCTGTGAATTTCGTCATCTGTATATTTGGAAAACTTATAAATAAGGATTTAGTTAAATATAACAAAGTTAAGTTAGACTAACTCTGGAGAAGAATAAGCCATAGAGGAACTACTCCTTGGCAAGAACTGACGAAACTGAACTCACCAAAAGCGAGGAAGGTTACATAGAAACAATATATGCTCTCATAGAAGAACATGGCTTCGCCAGGGTAGCAGACATAGCTAAAACACTGGGCATCAAACCTCCAAGCGTTACAAGTATGCTGAAAAGATTGGATTGCCAGAATTTTGTTAAGTACACTCGCTACAGAGGTGTCACATTAACTACTAAAGGAAGATCAATAGCACGTAAGCTTGGCAGGAGACATAGAGCGTTAAAAGATTTCTTAATTCTTCTAGGAGTCCCTGAAGATAGTGCTGAAGCCGACGCGTGTGAGATGGAACACAAGGTGAACCCTGAAACTATCAGAAAAATCTCGAAGTTTGTGGAATTCGTGCAGACGGCTCCTAATACTCCTCCTTTCTTACTCCATTTCAAGAAGTATGAAAAAACTGGAAAGCGTCCAAGTCACTGTAAGCTGGAGCAGAAGAATGCAGAATAGGAAAGCGATGTGGATTTAACACGTTTCTGGTTATTTTTTTCGCTCTACTGTAATTCTGCAGCTTGTAGCTAGTGCTGTTAATACGCCCAAAGCGGCAAGCCATGGGGCAATTAGCGCTCCAACAACCCCGATTGTAGCAGGTATCTCAAGAAGCGTCTTGCCTTCTACGTCTTTGACAATCAATCTCGTCACGTTCCCTTCATGTAGGAGCTCCTTGACCTTTTCAATTAAGTAGTCTGCGGCAACCTCAAACTCCTCTTTCACGACCTTAGAGGCTTTCGTACCGCAGTTAGAGCAGAACTCGTCATCCTCTTGGAGCTTGACGCCACACTTCGAGCAGTAAACCAATCCGTTCACCACCTATGAGCAGACGTTTGCGGTAGATAAGCAGTTACCACCGAGAGAGAGGAATCATACTAATCGGTGAGCCAACGTTTTACCTAAGCATTCATACGCTGAAACGGTGTAAACGTCTTTACAACCTCACTTCGAAGCTTACTGCGCGCGCATGGCTGCAATGGACTTCAGTGTGCACGCATGGATGCCAAGACCTAGGCGCTTGTTAGATACACGTTAGGGAACATGCGCAAGTCATATATCCATGAAGGAAGCTATCGCTTTCGATTGATATGTCACGAAGTACTGACTCTCTCTCCTCCAATTACGAGAAGCTGATGTCCCTGACGAGAGAAATTCTCACTCTTGGCTCAGCGACAAGCATCATCTACTGGGACATGGAGACAAAGATGCCTCCAAAAGGAGTGAACCTGCGAAGTCAGCAGCTAGGGATTCTCAGCCAGGTCATCCACCGGCTGAGCACGAAATCTGAGATCGGAACACTCCTCTTAAAAATCGAGAAGCACCCTGATGCAGATGACCTGAATGAACTGCAGAAGAGGAACCTGTATCTTATCCAAAAACATTATGATGAACAGACAAAGCTTCCTGAGAAACTTGTCGCTGATACCGCCAAGCAGGAAGCCATCGCCACAGATGTATGGAAGAAAGCGAAAGCAGCAAAGAACTTCGCTCAGTTCAAACCAGAACTCGAGAAGATGCTTGACCTAAAAAGACAAGCAGCCGACATCCTCATGAAAGTCAAAGGAACCAAAACCCCCTACGATGCTCTGATCGACATCTACGAACCTAAGATGTCCGCCGACTCCATCTCAACAGTCTTCAAGGGACTACGAGAAGGACTGGTATCAATCCTGCAGAAATGTGTCACTTCTGGAAATCAGCCTGACCCAAAAGTTCTGAAGAGGAAGATACCAATCATTGCACAACGGAAGATCTCAAATGAAATCGCAAAATTCATCAAATACGATGTTGAGTCACCTCAAGCCGGCGGGAGAATCGACGAGACAGAACACCCTTTCACAACCGGATACTATGATGATGTACGCATCACAACACACTACTACGAAACAAACATGGCATCCTCTCTATTCTCAGTACTCCACGAAGGGGGTCATGCAATCTACGATCAGAATCTGAAACGAGAATGGATGTTCCAACCAATAGGCAGTGCACCCTCACTGGGATTCCACGAATCCCAATCACGATTCGTTGAAAACATCATCGGTCGCTCAAGGGAATTCTGGACATACTTCTACCCAAAACTTAATGAGCTCACAAATAACGCCTTTGCAGACCTCGCCCTAGACGATTTCGTCCGCGCCATCAACCACGTCAGGCCTTCAAAGATTCGAGTTGAAGCAGATGAAATCACCTACTGCCTTCACATAATCATTCGCTTTGAAATCGAGCAAGATCTAATCCCGGGGAAGATCTCTGTTGAGGACCTTCCAGAGGTCTGGAACCAGAAGTACAAGAAATACTTAGGCGTAGACATCGAGAATGACCAAGAAGGAGTTCTACAGGACATCCACTGGGCTGGCGG
>JAGLZJ010000062.1 GCA_023131555.1 Candidatus Bathyarchaeota archaeon
TTCTTCATCGGTGCGCTACTTTTAATCACAGGAATAAATGCATCGATCGGTCAAGCATGGGATTCAGGCACAATATATCTACTGATTATTACGGGACTCGCCTTGATATTGAGACCGCTGAAAGACATACCTTGGGCTGCCCTATTTGGCTTGCTGGTAGGGGGTCTATGTGTAAGCCTGGTGCTCATATTCTATCCACTACCTGGAACAATCCTTGGAATCTCCTCAACATGGGTATATCTGTTTGTGTTCATTGTCCCAGCACTACTGGTCTACGTGTTCTTCAAATTCGCGGAAGACTTGCTAAGACTAGTCGGGATGATATTAGCCTCAAAACCTGTGTCGATCGTTCTCGGGATAGCTTGCATCATTCAAGGAATCCTGTTACTCTTGAATACGAGCTTGTTCACAATCCTTATCTCCTGAATGACTCCGATGCAAACCGAGCGTACCAGCGCACGTTTGATCTCAAGAAGGTTTTTCTTCAACGTTAACAGAGGATCAGAGCATGAGGAAATTCATCTTCACCAAGCAGGAGAGAGCAGTCCTCGAATCATTCCTCACAGCCACCAACTCGGATAAACGAGAAGTCTCGCGGTTACTGGACAAGATCAAAGGGAACAGCGTTCTCTTTGAGGATGTATATCTTTACCTCCAAGTTCGGAAGAGTCTAGGTTCCTAAGGAAACCCGCACTACACAGCGTGCACTAAGCGGGTTTATTCGATTCTACAGGTAATCAGCAAGTTTTAAGTGCCTTGATGCTTGATTCTAGTACTCCAAAATGGTGTTAATTATGATTGAAAAGCTGCCCTGGTTGACTGAGGAGCAGAAGAGCTTAGCTGAACAGGTAAAGGCATTTGCTGACGTGAATCTCGCTAAGGGAGAGGAGGTAATCTGGACTCGAGAATTCCCGTCAAGCCTCTTAGCTCAGGTTGCGGAGAAAGGCTGGTTTGGAGCACTAATCCCAAAGGAGTATGGTGGAAAGGACCTGGGAGTAACCGGCTGCTGCCTCATTGCTGAAGAACTCAGCAGGATATGTGCAGCGCTGACCGCCGCATACTCTGTAACCATGTTTGGAGGAGTTGAGCAATTAATTAAGTTCGGCAATGAGGAGCAGAAGCAGCGGTGGTTGCCTCAGGTCTCAAAGGGCAAACTGGGAGCCATCTGCATAACAGAGCCCGGTGTAGGCTCAGACGCAGCAAGCATTGAGACAAACGCAAAACGTGAAGGGGACAATTATATTCTGAATGGTAAGAAGCGATTCATCACCAATGCAGGCATTGCGGACATCTACTGCTTGTATGCTAGGACAAGCGACCGCCCTGAAGACAGACGGAAATACAGACATCTAAGTGCGTTCATCGTTGAGCGGGATACACCCGGCTTCACGTTGGAGAGAATAAACGAGTTAGGCGGGTGGTTTGGACTTCCAAACGGGTACCTAGACTTCGACGATGTCAAGATTCCCAGATTCGCCCTCTTAGGCGAAGAAGGTGACGGATGGAAGGTTCTAGTAGACGGATTGAATTTCGAAAGAAACCTCTTCGCAGCAGGGATGATGGGTCCGATGCGGGAAGCCTTACGCTATGCAGTCGGTCACTCGCAGCGGAGAATCCAGTTCAATCAGCCAACCATAAAGTCAGAAATCAATCAATTCAAGATCGCTGACATGTTCGCAAGACTGGCAACTGCACGACTATTAGTCTACCATGCAGCCCACCTAATGGATATGAAGGCGGATGCTGTGATGGCGGCAACCAACGCCAAACTCTACACTTCTGAAGCCTATGAAAGGCAGATGATTGACTCCATGCAGGTCATGGGCGGAGATGGCTGGACACAATTCTACCCGGTTGAAGCATTCATGAGAGATGCAAAAGTCAACCAACTAGGTGCAGGAACAAGTGAAGTAATGAGGATGGTTCTATTCAGGCAAGGACTCCGCGTGATGAGTGAAGAACTAAAGATGCCTTATCGAAAGATGCATGAGACACTGGGA
Source organism: Candidatus Bathyarchaeota archaeon (assembly GCA_023131555.1). GTDB lineage: Archaea > Thermoproteota > Bathyarchaeia > Bathyarchaeales > SOJC01 > JAGLZJ01. The sequence goes on from JAGLZJ010000062.1 coordinate 2,001, forward strand.
GTACCTGTTTCATCTACCACTATGTCGACGATTACAGAGGTAACCGAAGAATCGGTCCTTCAGATGATGGCTGAAGACTACATAGTCAACCCCGGACTGCACATGACAAAAGGAGACATGGTGAAACTCCTAAGGACTGCTTCGGAGGAAAAACTGGACAGCGTTCTCACCGCTCTTGAAGCAAAGGAACTTGTCAACCTCCAGAGGGACAGAAAGGGAAGAATAACCCTCGGAAAAGCCTCATTCAAAGGCCTGAAAAAAGCAAAGCCCATAGAAGACTATCGATGGTTTCCAGAGTGGGCCAAGAAACAACTCAAACTCTAAAACACTCTACAAGGAGACGGGCTTAAACCAATGAAAAGAGGACTTCATAAACAGATTAAATTCGGATATGAAAGCGCACCCTATCCCTGGCAGACAATAAGCGATCTCGCAGTCTACGTGGAAGCTCAAGGCTTTGATTCGTTCTGGATGCCTGACCACACAGTCGGCTTCGGAATACGAAGATGGGATTCCCTGGAAGCCTGGACAGTTCTCTCGGGGATTGCTATGCAGACAAAGCGAATAGCCCTCGGAACCTGCGTAAGTGACACACACAGACACCACCCGGCTGTTCTAGCTCAGATGGCGGCCACATGTGACATCATCTCAAAAGGTCGCGCTATTCTCGGCATAGGAATCGGCGAAGCCATGAACTTGAACCCTTACGGAATAAAGTGGGACAAACCGGTTTCCCGAACAAGAGAAGCCGTCAAGATCATCAAGAGACTGTGGACAGAGGATGCGGTCGACCACAGTGGTCGATTCTACAGCCTGAAGCATGCTTTCCTGCAACCGAGACCAGTCCAGAAACCCCACGTACCGCTTTTCATCGCAGGAAATTCCCCAAGAACAATGAGAATGGCTGCAACATACGGAGATGGATGGGTTCCAGCTTCTATGCAGCCAGATGAATACAGAGAGAAGCTGAACTATGTCCTTGAAGAAGCGCGCAAGAAAGGACGATTCTGGGACGGAATGGGAGGAGAGAATCCTCCTGAAATTGAGCCCGCCCTATTCATCTACCTATTGATCCATGAAGACTACGATACAGCGAGAGACCTTATACTGCTGCCAGCTAAACTGTATCTGCTTTCACGACCCAGAATAATTGAGAGACTCGGCTACACGCCTCCAACCAAAGAATTCGACATGACATCAGACCTTGTGTTCAACCCAGCCGTTTCAAAAAAACTCCTTGAAACCGCGAAGAAGATACCTGACGAAGTAGTGGATAAGTCACCCATTATATTCGGCGAACCAGACACTGTGATTGAAAAAATCGAGAAATACGTGCAGGTCGGAGTCCGCCACTTCATCTCACCCTTCTTCGTGCGGCCTAGAATGATGAAAAAAACCTGCAAACTCTTCGCAGAAAAGGTAATAACCTATTTCAAAGACCCTTCAGAGAAATACATTAAAACATCTAACCAGTAGTCTGAGAAGTGAATTCACATGAGTAAGATAGCAGTCATAGGAGTCGGTCAAACGAAATTCAGCAGAAGGCCAGACGCATCCATCAAAGAGATCGCCTTCGAAGCCTTCAAAGAAGCAGTAGACGACGCACAGATCTCCACTGGAGACATTCAAGCATCCATCATATGCTCAGCGACACACTACGACAAACAGAGAACACCTGCAGGAGTAATCGCAGAATACTTGGGTTTGAATCCGCAACCCACCTTCAACGTGGAAGCGGTATGTGCTTCTAGCGGCGTCGGTCTGCGAATCGGTTGGTCCTTCATCAGCTCCGGTCTTCACGACGTTGTTGCAGTGGTAGGCTTCCAGAAGATGACAGAGCTGAGCTCCGCCGAGGTCCAAGAGGTGATGGGAAGGTCAGGTGATGTCATGTGGGAATCGCCCTTCGGCACAACTATGCCAGGCTACTTCGCTCTGTATGCCAGAGCCCACATGCAGAAATATGGCACAAAACCAGAGCAATTAGCTAAAGTCGCCGTTAAGAATCGCTTCTACGCAACAAAGAACCCGAAGGCAATGTTCCAGAAGGAGATCACAGTAGAAGACGTTCTCAAATCAAGAATGATCGCCAGCCCTCTAAGACGTTACGACTGCTGCTCCAACTCAGACGGGGCAGCATGCCTTATTCTAGCTAGAGAAGAATTCGCTCGGAAGGTCACAAGCAACCCAGTCTGGGTCGCAGGACTTGGACTTGCCTCGAGTCCGATGACTCTCACAAGCAGGGATACTTCACTCAGTTCCTTCAACTGCTCGGCAGAGGCTGCGAATCAAGCATACAAGATGGCGGGAGTGACTGCTTCAGATATCGATTTAGCTGAAGTCCATGACTGCTTCACAATAACTGAGATCATCAACTACGAAGACCTAGGATTCTGCGAACGCGGAAAGGGAGGATCCTTCGCGGAAGAAGGACAGACTTACCTTGGAGGAAAGATTCCAGTCAACATCGACGGAGGGCTACTGGCGAAAGGGCACCCAGTCGGTGCAACTGGAGCTTCGCAGATTCGAACTTTAGTTAAACAACTCAGAGGAGACGCAGGAGAAACACAGGTTAACGATGCCAAAATCGGGTTGGCCCACAACCTTGGCGGCATAGGAATGTACTGCGCTGTGACAATTCTCAAAGTCTAAGGTGAAGCAGCATGAGTTTCGGAAAATTTGGAAAAGTGAGTTACGTATCTGAGACCAAGCTACAGGAATTCGAGAAGGCTCTAGAAGCAGGCAGAATAATGGGCACAAAATGCAAGACATGTGGAAAACTGTACTTCCCCCCAAGAGCGGACTGCACCTGCATGAAGGGGGATATTGAATGGGTTGAACTCAAAGGCAACTGCAGATTGCTAACCTATTCAACCATCTACTTCGCACCAGCCAGCTTCCGATATGAAGTACCCTACATACTCGCCGTTGCACAGTTTGAAGAAGGTCCAACAGTACTCGCTCCGCTGAACAAGGATTTAAAGGAAGACGAGATCGAAATCGGCATGAGCCTAAGGCTTATACCAATGGAGCTTGCAGGCGGCAGAGTGATCTACGAATTAAGAAAGATCTAGAAGACCACGAAAGCTCAGCCTAGTTGCTCAACTTGACTCTGCCATCACGTGTGATCGATGCATTCAAGCAAATTGCGGGATCATCAAACGTCTTAACCGACACTGAAGACACCCTCGTTTATTCCTGCGACAGAATCTACTGCCTACATCCAGCCCTCAACGTTAAGGCAGTTGTAAGAACAGAGTCTCAAGAGCAAATCAAGGAAATCCTAGAGACCTGCAGCAAAGAAGGTATCCCTGCTGCCAGATATGAAAAATATACGGATCTTGGATCAGTACAGCAACCTCTTGTGCTTGTGGATGACAAAAAACAACCTCTACTAGAACCAACTGCTGAACCAACAGTAAACTCTGTGAATCTGAAGAAGTTTCAGGAGACTGCGATAGGCCGTCTGAAACATGCCCTCGGGCTGAAACTAAAGCTTGACAATCGACCAACTTCGAAGTGTTCCGAATGCGACTTGTGCAGTAGCTATTGTACGGTAGCCCCTTCCTTCAATGGAATTGAGACGTGGTCTGCTAAAGGGAGGATCATGCTGAC
>JAGLZJ010000063.1 GCA_023131555.1 Candidatus Bathyarchaeota archaeon
GAGAATTGGACTTCGCGATTATCGGTTCAAAATAGGGCACGTTGGAATTCTCCGCGGTTTAATGTCTGATGAAGGGGTTGACGATAGGGAACAGAACAACATCATGCACCTGCTGGACACAAAGAGGGTTCCTGAAGCGTTATCAGCCCTGCGAAACCTGCAAGTCTCTGAAAAGGGAGAATCAGCCTTTAAAAGGATCATCAAAACCAAAGGCAGCAGCGCAGACTCGATTCTAGATGAAACCAAGAGAGATCTTAAGGAGTACTCAGACTCAGTTGAGTCAGTTGAAAACCTAAGGCAGATACTTGAACTATGCCGCGAAGGAGGAGAGAAACTGACGCTCTCTATAGAGACAGGTTTCGCCCGTGGCCTAGAGTACTACACTGGAATGATCTTCGAGCCGCTAGTCTCTCAGATGGAAATCTCTCTGGGGGGAGGAGGGCGTTACGATCGGCTTGTAGAAATCTTCGGAGGAGAACCCTCACCCGCGGTCGGGGTAGCAATAGGGTTGGACCGCGTCATCCTAGCTGCTGACCGTCAGAAAATTGCTTCAGAACTCCACAAGAGAACTCTTGCAGTGATCCCGATCGGAGACAGGGTTCTCCCTAAGGCTATAGGGCTTGCCTCGCAGCTTAGAAACAAAGGAATAATCGTCGAGCTAGAGATCATGGGGCGGACTGTTGCAAGAGCGCTCAAACATGCAGCGCGGAGAAACATCACGTACGCCCTCATCCTAGGCCCCAAAGAGCTGAAAACAGGAAAGCTGATTCTACGAGATATGAGAAGCCATGAACAACGCCTTATTCCAGTCGAAGGAGTCTTTACGGAACTTCAGAAGGAACAATTCGACTAGACTGTGCTGAAACGCCCCCGAGCTTCTTACTCAGACGTACCACGAGCGCGATTACGCACAGTGACGCTAACGCAGCCCAGATGAGAAAGCCAAACAGGATGTTCATCGACCACACGTATTCCAGAATTCTGATTTTAAAGAGTTCATTTGCCAACGCGAAGACCTCGAAATAGTAATTGAAGAACCAATGAAGAAGAATTGGCGCCTGAATCCCGTAGTAGAGGTATGACAAGGCGAAGACGACTCCGATCAATGAGGCCTGAGTTATTTTTCCAAGACCCCAACCGCTCAAGAAATGAGCTATCCCGAAGAGGAAGGATGTTGAAAGCACCATCACCCATTCAGCTACACTCAATCCTCCAAGTAAACCATCTTCACCGATATTCTTCAAGCCTAAAGCCCTCTTTGCTTCATCCGGTCGGAGAATGAGCATCAGAAAGCTCTTCAACCGTGAAGGGGAAAGGCTAAAGGAAGAACTTCTTCGAGCCAACGACGTGAAGGTGACAAAGAAGAGGGCGAAGGGGATTATCCGGAAGAGAAACTCCTCAATAATCGGAGCCTGCGACACCAGAAGAAAGCTCAAGAAGGGCTCTCGCACCGGTAACTCACCTGAGGGCAATCCGCCTTGCTTCTGCAGAGCTTCTAGAACGATGATGAAAGTCAACAACATTGCTGCAAGCGCAGGCATCGTTAGCAGATTGCTACTCCAAGGAGAAGAGCGGTCCTTCGACATGAAACCAACGAATTTACTGTGAAGACTCTCCCTAAGCCGTGATGCGGCGATAAAACAAAGGGCAAAGATCCACCAGAGAAAGAGGAAATACACGGAGACATTCAAAGTCACCTCAAACTCCTGAACCAACAACGGGTTGAGAACTATCGAACGATGAGAAAATTCCAGTCCTTCCGGGGTAGAGAAGAAAATAACTATACCAAGCCCCATTGATAGCACGTAGCTTAGAATGATAAAGAGAGAGACCGCGATAACGAGTAGAAGAAAATAACGCTGTACGCTCTCAAACAGCGGCTTACGCTCATTCACCACAGATACACCACAGAGGCTTTTCTTCTACTGCAAGACATGATTCAAGAGATGGTTCGCCATCTTATCCACTTCTGCTATATTCCTGTTGGTCCTTAAAACGTGGTTGAAAGAAACCTGCTGAAACCCCCCTGCAAGTCTACGAGCCTCAAGCCAAAGACTCTCCAGCCTAGGAGATCTCACCCGGTACTCACCATTAAGCTGTTTGACAACCAACTCGCTGTCAAGATAGCAGTCAACGACCCCTTGATCAAGCGCCCTTGCCATACTGAGACCGAGATTCAGAGCTTCATATTCAGCCTCGTTGTTGGTTCTTTTCCCAATGAACTTGGATCGTCTTTCTACCACAACACCCGCTCCATCCATTATTTTCACTGCAATAGCAGCCGGTCCAGGGTTTCCTCTCGAGGCCCCATCAGCATAAATCAACAACATCCCTCAGACACCTACAGGCTACTGAAAGCCCACGATCCGGAATTCGCTAGAAGGGTGGTCAAAGATCTATGCTCCACTCAGGAACTTAAGGATCATCCGAAGCCCGACAAGCACAAGAATTGCACCGAACGTTCTTCGCAGGTTTGCTGCAGATACACGTCTTGATACGAGAGCCCCTATCTGCGCTCCGAAGACTACACCAATTGCTAAGAGGAGGGCGAAATCGAACTGAACATTCCCCAAATATGCATGCGTTGATACGCCAGACGTCGCAGAAAAAATCATAATGAAAACCGACGTCCCTACCGCCAAGTGCATTGGAAAAGATAACGCATAATAGAGTATTGGAACCATAAGCGACCCCCCTCCGATGCCAAGCAAACCTGAAGAGATCCCTGCAAAGAAAGCAAGGATGAGCCCCAGCAGGACATTCGAGGAGTATTCGAAGACCTCTCCGCTCGAATCAACAATACGGCGATTCCAGAGCACACCAAAGCGCTTCGACAAACCAAGATTAACAGGAATACTGTAAGAGAAAATCATGCGAGAAGCAACGTAGAGAAGAAATAAAGCGAATATCAGAATCAAATAGGCTTGGTCGATAAAAACTGTCAGAAGCGCACCTATGAACGATCCAGGCACAGTAGCTGTAGCCATGAGAAGCCCCATCTTGTAGTCAATCCTGCCCTGTCTCCCATAGCCAACTGTGGAGGAGAATGCTTTGAAAACAATCATCGCCAAGCTGGTTCCAGCTGCTATTTGGGGAGAGAGACCACCGCTACCTCCTAAGGGAAGAAGCTGGAGAGCGGGAACAGCGAAGACACCTCCGCCGATGCCCAACATCGCTGCGATAATTCCTATACAGAAAGCCAGCAAAGGCAGGATCACTGCACTAATCACGCCTTAATTTCACTCTCCATGAAGTTATCAGAGAATCCGCTTCCTTCTAATATGCCTGTCGTACTATTCGCAGAACTTTTATCAGCAAGGTGGCAGTGAAGCTTACCCGCACGTGGAAACATTTGACTAAATCTCACAGGAAACGCACTTCTCTAGAAAGGTTTCGCCTCAAAAAGGCATTGGAGAATTTAGCAAGGAAAGAAGGACGCGGTACAGAGCTAGTCAGCCTCTATATCCCTCATGGCAAACGTGTAAGTGAAGTCATCAACCAGTTAAGACAGGAACATGGCACAGCCGCAAACATAAAGTCTGATGCAACAAGAACCAATGTGCAGGACGCCATTACGAAAACGCGACAGCGTCTCAGACTCATTAAAAGAGTGCCCGAGAACGGACTTGTGATCTTCAGCGGAGCAATACCGCAGAATGGCCCTGGTAGCGAAAGGAATGAAACCTATGTTCTGACCCCTCCAGAACCAGTGATGATTAACCTGTACCGCTGCGATTCGCGGTTTCACACAGAACACCTGCAGGAGATGCTGAAAGAAAAAGAAACATACGGAATTCTAGTGATGGATTCCAGTGAAGCAACCTTCGCACTTCTTCAAGGCAGGCGACTAAGCCTAGCGAAGAATATTACGTCAGGAGTGCCTGGCAAAATGCGGGCAGGCGGTCAGTCAGCACAACGCTTTACCAGGCAGAGAGAGGCGAAAGTCCTTGACTTCTTCAGCCGAGTAGGAAAGCACGCGACCGAAGTCTTCCTTGACGTACCAGGTTTGAAGGGACTGATAATTGCAGGTCCGGGTCCAATGAAATATGATTTTGGGAAAAGAGATTACCTGCATTATCAATTACGAGATAAAATCGTCGCGACCATTGACACTGCATACGTAGGTAGACAAGGAGTAAAGGAAGTAGTAGGAAAAGCTCCAGAGATCATGCGAAAGATCAGATACATAGAGGAGGGTAAACTGATGCAGGATTTTCTGTACGAGATCGGGCACGACACGGGCTTGGCAGCCTATGGAGAAGCCGAAGTTAGACGCGCTCTAAGGATGGGGGCTGTAAAAGTCCTGCTGCTCTCAGAGTCTTTGGATACAGTTCGAGTGACTGTGAAATGTGGATCATGCGAGTACAATAGGAAGGAATCAATCAACAGAAGAGATGTGTCTAGCTTAGAAGAAAGCCTCTCCAAAAAACAGTGCCTCAAGTGTAATTCTCCATCGCTCTCAGTAGAGAAAGCCGAGGATGTTGTTGAAGAACTAGCTGAAGCTGCAATGCAGGCGAACGCAGAGGTGGAGATGATGTCAGTAGATATTGAAGAAGGTCAGATGCTTAAGAACGCCTTTGGCGGGATTGCGGCTACGTTGCGTTTCAAGCTTTAGTGTTCCTGTGCGTGCATGAAGTCTGAAAGCTTTATAGATGGATACCCTTGAACTTCTGTGCCTTCTCCGCTTTTCGGGGAAATGCTGAGCGTGTTAACCTTACAGGTGCCTTTTATTGTTTCTGAGGATGATGAAAGCGGATCAGCGGTTTTCTTATCTCCAGTGTAGATTGTCAATTCCTCTATTGTTGCGTTTAGCGGCATTTTTCTTCTCGCTTTCTCCCGCCGGATCTCCCCTATCACGGCAACGAGTAGGTCTCCTTTCTTTATAATTGTCTCATCAACGTCATTATCGTCCACTGTAGGCCATGGGGAGACATGGATACTCTTATGTTGTAGATGATCAGCGAAGACGCGCTGATAGATCTCCTCTGTGATATGAGGAGAAATTGGTGCGAATAGCTGAAGGAAACCGTATAGTGCCGTGTGCAGAATGTGTTGGGCGGCCTTGCGCTTCGCCTCCCCGTATATCTCACCTCGGTAAAGCCTGTGCTTCACTGCCTCAAGGTATTTGTCGCAGAGTTCGTGCCATGCGAAGTTCCTAGCTTCTTCAACAGCGATGTTGAACTGGCATGTTTCCAAAGCCCTTGTGACCTTTATAGTTGTCTTCTTCATCTTCTCAAGGAGCCATTTGTCAAGAAGGGTCAGCTCATAAGTGGCCTCAGGTGAATAATCTTTCAATACGAGACTGACGAATCTTGATGCGTTCCAGAGTTTCACTAGGAAACGCCATCCATACTCAACGTCTGGCCAACGGAACGGTATATCAGAGCCAGTTGTGCCCCCTCCTGCTGCCCATTGTCTGCTCGTGTCCGAGCCATATTTCTCGAAGACGTCTGAAGTAGAAACATAGTTTCCAAGGCTCTTGCTCATTTTTCGTCCATCGCTGCCCAGAACCATACCATTGATGAGGCACGTC
>JAGLZJ010000064.1 GCA_023131555.1 Candidatus Bathyarchaeota archaeon
CCGGCTGTCCCTATAGTAGCTTCGGCTGAACCACCAATGATTTCACCGGGGTAAAACCAGAGTTCTCTGGATCCTACTGTTGCCCCTTTCACTCTGGCTCCACAAATCTCGGCAGCGGTTCGTACGGACTCTGCATGTTGAGGTTTGAGACCTGGCTGCGGACGCTTTTGGCGAATGTTGAATATATGGAGAGGTTGATTCCGAACCGCTGCTAACGCTATTGACACGCGGAGAATTGTTCCGCTTCCACTTTTCCTGCTACCATCAATCTCCAGCAACTTCTTTCTCTCAAGTGATGCAATGCATAGAATGCCGAAGATGCTATTCTGGATTACGCTGAAGCGCACACGGGGTTTCCCTGCATTGGCTTCTGTGCAAAAAGTAAAAGTGCAACCACCAATGTGTTAGTAGAAGAATGAAGGAAGAACGACAGATGGGAGAAAAAGAATCTAAAGTTGAAGAGGTTCTGCAGAGACTGAGTGAGGTTCTTGATGTTCTTAGCAAGATCTCTGAAGATCTGCGCGACATAGCTTCGTCTCTTCGAAAGGTGAAGAGCCCCGAGAAGAGTCCCGAAAAGCCACTTATCAGACAACCCGCTTCATTAGAGACCACAAGTCGAACTGCAGGGAAAGGAGTTGAAGACGTCAGAATGATGTTCACAAAGGAACTGGAGGAGCTGCTGATCTTCGAAGATAAAGAGTCCTACATCAAGGTGAAACCACGTCAATATCTGGGTTCAGACAACTTCGCCAAAATCGCGTCAACCATTAGGGAAGCTGGTGGAGAATACATAAGCGCCGGTAGGGACTCCCACTTCAGAATCCCAAAATAAAAGAACCGTAAGCTACCACGTTACCCTAAAATCGCTGAACTCACCCTTGAAAGCTCCATACGTAACTTGGACATTCTTAACTCTGGCCCCAGAAGGACCTTTTCGGCAGAAACCAACAGTCTTTTCCACATTTACCGCTTCTCCTTCAAAAACCGCTTCGACTCTTCCGTCTGGCAGATTCCTTATCCACCCAGTCACATCCTCTCTTTGAGCTCTTCGACGTGTTTCCACCCTAAAGAAAACGCCTTGAACTCTACCTTGAATAAAAACGTGAGCTCTCACATTCATCTGAAGCCCACCTTCAATGACCACAGTTCAAGTGCTCCATCATTACTCCAGCATATCTGGTTTGCGGTAAGAGTTACTCTTTTATAGATTCACCTAAAGCATTCTAAACGTGCCAAACAAACCAATCAGCGCCTTCAACGCCTTTCTAATGGTGACTTTGATCAGCCTGTGGGGAAGTTCATTTGTGGTCGTTAAGATAGCCCTGAAAGAAAGCTTAACGCCAGTCGCATTAGCTACATTCCGATTCCTCATCGCAGGTGTATTATTTACGATTATTCTGCTCTTCAACAAAGTAAGACAGCCTGAATACAAGGCGTCGGTTGAAAGAGAAGATGTGCCAACCATTCTTGTTCTGGCACTCTCCGGCATAACCCTCTTTTTCAGCGTTCAGTACACCGGCATCCAGTTTGCGGGGGCAGCGATGGCGGCAATTCTCGTCTGCCTTCTCTCACCTCTCTTAATCACAGTAGTCACAACAAGAATTCTAGGTGAATACCTGAGTCGGAAACAGTCAGTTGGACTCATCATCGCTGCACTGGGGACGTTAACAGTCGTGACGGGGGGATTGCTGAACTTCCAGAGCGACCGCAACTACTTGACAGGAACTCTAATACTGCTCTTCACACCATTGCTTTGGACGATCTACACCGTGCTTGGAAGGCGAATACTCCACAAGTATAGTCCTTTTCTTGTCGTGGCAAATGTTACAGTTGCAGGAGGTTTGTTCTTGATTCCTATCTCTGTAGCTGAAGACTCAATATCCGGATTTCTTACTTTGAGCTTGAATGCATGGCTAGCAGTCTTCTTCCTTTCAACTACGTGTTCTCTTATAGGATATTGCATTTGGTTTCGCGTACTCAAAGATGTTGGAGCCACTGTCACAAGTTCATTTCTCTTTGCTGAACCACTGGTTACCTCGCTTATGGCAACCATGTTAGTCAGTGAAAGGCTGACAGCACCTTTGGCGCTGGGTGGCGCATTGATCTTTGCTGGAGTATTCCTCGTTACAAGGTAAGAATTAACTATTAGATTCAGGTGCGGATTCTGCAAGTATTTTCACTCATCTCTCTCATGTATTCTCGATGACGGTTCCTGAATCAGATTAAAAGGTAGTAAAGCAAAGGCCATGAATGTGAGCTGAATGGTAGCGAACGGGAAGCTTAAGATATATTCATCTAGTGCTCCAAGCCCGGATCGATTGAGAATCGTGGATTCAGCTGTATCGAAAGTTGCAGGCTCTCTGAATTTCGGGTTTGAACATTCAAATAAAAAGGAGTTGCTTTCAATCTACGTCTACTATGAAGGAGCTTCTGGCGACGAGATTCCATTATATTGTGACTGGGGGAAGCATTGGGAAGAAGATGAGGTCTCCCGTTCCATAAGAAGTATGATGTTTGTTCTTTCTTTCCACCCGCAACACTCAAATCTACGAGGAATTCGGACTAGTATGTGCCATTCAGCTTAGGGCGCTTTGCTGAAATTCAGTTTCTGATTAGATAACTCGACCTCATAGACTTGGTTGACGTCAAACTTGATCCCTAGTTGGTCATATTCTTCTTCTGTTAAGAACAGTATGATTTTGGGCAGATTCATTCCTGATCGCATTGCCTGTATTGGTAGCTGCTGCTGCAGGGCTTGAACTACGCCTTGAACCATCCTCGCCTCCTCAGTAGCTGGTTTAATTGCAAAGTGAGGGATCGTTCGCTCCTCAACGAGTTCTATACGCTTGCCTAAAAGACCTGCAGGGTCTCGAATTGATTCAATGCGTTGCACTCTTACAAGAACCAAGTCTTCTACCTCTAGGAGATTATCTCATTACGTTGGGTTTATGCGTTTCTCTCAATCTCCGAAGAGCGTGGGTTCGTTCCTTATTCGAATTCTACGGTTGCAGGAGGTTTTGGTGTTATGTCATAGTAGACTGCAGCGACTTTCTTGCAGGTCTGTAATATCTGGTTGGCAGTTTTATTCAGCGTTGTCCATGGTATATCTGAAACCTTCGCTGTGAGGAAATCTCTGGTTTGTATGGCTCGAAGGACTGTGATGTATGGCTTTGTATCCGATCCTTCCTTCACCGTGTAAAGAATCCGCGTTGGAAATCGATCTTTTCCTGTGATTGCTGCTTGCAGAGAGACTAACTGCGCTATGGGAGGTTGATGGAGGAGTTTGTTCTCGGTCTCCACTCGTATGGTTGCGATTCCTCCATAAGCTCGTTTTCCTCCCTGCATTCCGGTGGCTTTCGCTTCAAGAACCTTCACTTCAACGTGTCTTGTTGGAACATTCAGCACTCTTGCAGTTGTTTCCTTAATCTGGTTTGCTCCAGGATAAGAAATGGCGGAGTTGTCTATTGTTGCTGCGAAAAACTGGCTTGGTTTGTGCTCTGTAAAGTTTTTTTCAACAATTGATGTAGTCCTTATTTCCGAGTCCAGTTTTTCTGGTGTAATCTCTCCAACAATGCGAACAGACAGGCCTGGTCCTGGAAACGGTTGTCGCTCTGCAATCTCGGATGGCACTCCAAGATGGCGTGCAAGGATGCGTACTTCACTCTTAAAGAGAGCCTCAATGGGCTCAACAACTTTGAAGCCGTAGTGTTCCATGGTGTTTATTCCCATTTGTTCTAGGACATTATGTTGTGTTTTCACGCCACCGGTTGTCTCTATAATGTCTGCTTTTATTGTGCCCTGAACGAGCACTTCACACCGCTCTTTTTTAGCAGTTTCACCTAATACGTTGTAGAAGGTTTCACGGAACATTTTCCGTTTCTCTTCTGCATCATGAAGCTTTGAAAGGGCTTTTAAGAATCGGGCTTGCACATCTAGGACTTTCATCGGAAGCTTTAGCGGCGAAGCAGATAGAACCTGAGCTATGTGCTGTGGTTCACCCTTTCGCATGAAAGCATCGTCAAGGGTTACGCAGAGAAGTTTCTCTCCGATCGCTTTTTTCGTGAGAACAGCGCAAACCGTGCTGTCAACTCCTCCTGACACAGCAATTAGGGCTTTCTTGTCCTCGATGAGTCTCCGAATTTCGGGAACTCTGTTTTCAGTAAATTTCTCAGGGTCAAAGTCCTGCATTGTTCACAGGCTTCCTAGACTTTTTCCACTGATTTGGCTTAAAAGCTTGTGCATCTGTTTGTAGCTGTTAGGGGGTTATTATTCCTCATCCTTGACGCGCTCTATTCCAGATATTGTGTAGAAACCTTCGATGTTCTCGGAGAATTTTCGTCTCTCTTTTATCCTACACCTGAGACATTCCCTTTCGGAAGACACATGTTTCCGTTTCTGCACTTTTGTTCCAGGAAGGAGCCCTGGTTCTTTCCATACTACGAGCACGCGTTTACCATGTTCTCGCCATTTATGTAAACCGAGTTTGCATAGAAATTCAGTCATGTCAACCACCGAATACGGTTATCCTCCGTGAGAGACAGGGATGAAAACCAACTTGTCGTTTTCTTCAATCTTTGTATTTAAACCGTCCAGTGCACTGATCTCTTGTTTGTTGACGAAGATGAGGGCGTTTGGTCTGGGGCTAAGCAGCTCAGGGTCCATTAGAGCTTCACCAAGTCTCCGGGGAAGCCTGTTAGTCAGTTCACGAACCACTTCCTCAACCTTCAGGTCAGAACCTGACGCAGGGAGTTTCAGCGTCATTGTTCTCTTCTCAGCGAATTCTTGAAGAACTCCTACAAACTCTACGCTGATTCTAGTCAAACCTGTTAAGCCTTCTCGCCAGTGAAAAGCTCAACAACATCAGATGCAAACTGAACGAGGCCGTTGACTTCCTCAATCGCTTCTGGACGGAAGTTCAAACTCTGGGAAAACCGTTGAATCGCTCTTTCGATTTCGACAAGGAAATTCAGGACGGGGTCTTCTGATGACTGTCTCTTTTCGTAAATCTCTTTGATCACTATGCCTTCCATAAAAGATGGGTCTCCAAGACTGTAGTAGAGCGCCGCCTGGGCTTTTCTCATGGCCTCGAGGATCAAGCTTTGAGCTATTGAAGGCGTTTTCTGGGCAGCTAAGACTTCAGCCCTAGCTTCCCTCATGTAACGAAGCGCCCAGCCCTTTCTGTAGTCGCCTATTCCGTACATTTCGTCACCCTTAATCCTTCTCGGCGTCCTCTTCGGTCGTTTTGAGGGGAGTCGCCCCGGCTTCTTCTTCAGCCGCTTTCGAGGCAGTCACCATCAAACTGCTAATATACCCAGCGATCCGGTTTCTGAGTTTCGCAGAATCAACTTTGGCAAGCGATGATACAGCTTCTTTGTTGGCTTGGAAATCAGGTCCAAATCTATCTGGAAATCGCTCGATTAACTCTCGCGCGACTCTCTTAACATGTTCTGG
>JAGLZJ010000065.1 GCA_023131555.1 Candidatus Bathyarchaeota archaeon
TCATTTTTAAAGAGAAGCTGAAGGCGACAAAGAAGCTCTTTCTTCAGAAAGCCGGAATAAAAGCTCTGACTTATATGATGATCACTGTTGCCTTTGTCTTCATAGTTGCCGGTTTCTACTACCTGATCCAGCAGAAGATTCAATGGGATGTGAACGCTGAAAGCCCCCTTGGGGTACCAGTTCAGGATATGTACAGTGGTAACTTCTTGGGATACATCTTGGATTCCTTTGTTTCGATAGGAACGACGACCTTCCTCCCCGCTGGGATGATGCTGATGTTCTTGATACTGGTAGTTGTCATGGGCCGATTCGGGATAATGGGAGGTGCAAAGGGCGTAGGCGGCGCCAAAGCTACTTCAGTACCAAAGCTTATTGTTGACAACTCCAAGAGAAACGCTCCTTTCCTTGATGCAACCGGCCACGGCTCAGCACAATTGTTTGGAAGCATTGCGTGGGACCCATTACAGACTGGGGGCTTAGGAACCCCTGAACATCAAAGAGTTTCTGCTGGAGACGCACACCGCGCGCATATGGGAATTCTCTACATTGATGAGATAAAGAATCTGAAACCCACCGAAGCGGTAACTCTGTTGACAGTTTTGGAAGACGGGCAACTGCCCATAACCTTGAGGAGCCGTTGGGACGAGGGAAATACGGCCGCGATGGCCGTGGCAACAGCACCGGTTCCTAGCATGTGCTTTCTAGTAGGCGCAGGGAACTTCGACAGCATCGGCAAAATCCACATGGCTTTGATGGACAGAATCTATGGCTACGGAAAAGTCGTTAGAATGAACAACGACATGGTAAACACAGTTGAGAACCGCAGAAAGTACGTCCAGTTCATAGCTCAAGAAGTCTCGCGCTTTCATCTGATTCCATTCAGCAGAGAGGCTTGTGAGGAGATAATCGATGAAGGACGACGGCGAAGCAACAAGAGAGCCGGTTTGACTACAAGATTCCGACCTATGATTTCGATAATTAAGACAGCTGCAACTTTGGCTATTCTGGAAGAATGTGATACGGTTGAGAGACATTACGTTAAAGAAGCAATTGAAAACCATTGTAAGACAATTCAGAAGCAGTTGCTTGAGCATCAGATCAGCGAGAGAGGCAAGCTTCTGGATATTAGACCAGAGGGCGCGATGCTGGGGCAAATCTATGGCTTAGCAGCAGTCACAGACCCATATAGCGGAGAAATGACTGGAAATGTTCTGGCAGTCAAAGGTTTTCTTGAGAAGCGTGATAATGGAAACGGCAAAGACCTAAAAGGCTACTACAAGGTGACCGGGATTGCTAAAGGTGAACGAGAACGCTTCATCGCTGACTCCGTGGACAAAGTTAGAAGCGTCATCCTCCAGAAGTATGGAGCAGACATTGCTCAAGAATACTTCACTCACTTAGACTTCGCCCAAGCCTACGGAGTAGACGGACCGAGTGCAGGCGTCACAATGACGATTCTCCTCTGCTCTCTTATAGAAGGAATACCGATACGTCAAGACGTGGCAGTAACTGGGGAAATAAACGTTGGTGTAAACGGAGAAATACCTGTCACAGCTGTCGGAGGGCTTCATGAGAAGATTAAAGCAGCCGAAGCTTGGGGATTCAAGAAAGTCGTAGTCCCTGCGAAAAACTACGAGCATTCGATCGATCCAACAGACTACAAAATCAAAGTTGTGCCCGGCGATGTTCTTGAAGATTTCCTCAGAGAATGCCAGGTGGACGGGGAAGAATACCCTCTGCGGAGGAGATAGTTGCGCGTGCGGGCAGCGCGGACGAGCTACCTCAGTCTGTTTTTCTACGGATCAGTTCAGTGATCTCTTTGAAGTCAATTCCCAGCGCTTTTATTTTCTGAAGGGTTGGGACTCCGTCTTCACTCCATCCTCGTCTTTCATAAACGGCGCCCTTCAATCGATCATATTGCGCTTCACGATGTTTTCTTAGGACTTGAATCCTAGTTTCAGCTGTCTTACCTTCCAGATTGTATCCGAGTTCCTCTTTCAACTGCTTGTCGTATCGTTCTTTTCGGCTTTCATACTCTTCTTTCGTAACCGGTCCCACTGAACGGTAAGGTATCGTATCATGCTCTCGCTTTCCGAAACCCATTCTTAAGTTGAATATACGCTGGAAATTGTATACTCTTTCACTTGCCTTTATGATGTCTTCTTCAGTTACCTTTTCTCCTGTTACTGCGAAGAAGAACTTGGCGTAATTCTCGACGTGAGCCATGATTTTCGCCGGTTCTTCCATCTTCTTGTTGTCTTCAGGCACAACATCGTTCCACGGAAGCTTGCAGAGTCCATTTAAACTGAACCATGTTCGGAACATTGGAAACCAATGCAAGTACTCCGCTTTCTGTTCGAAAGTAGGCATTAGATTGTGAACCATATCGAGAAAAATAAGCCAGGCTTCGTCATGTTGTGCTCCCTTCAGGGCAAGTCCATATCCTCCTTGCTGCGCTAAAGACTCCTTAGTCACATACTCGGAGAACTCCAAACCCTTGGCTTCCATTCCGATATCCTCCAACACTGCTAGGTTTGCACCATACTTCTGCTTAAAGTGGTGCTTCATCTTCCGTACGCCTTGACCAACAATTACTCCGAAGCCATTTCCCTCAGCCATCTGATGTATCAGTGCCATTGCGGCTTCAGCATTGCCAAAACTGAGGTTCAAGCCTTCAGTAGCTTCTCTTTTGATCACTCCATTCTCAAAACATTCCATGGCGAAGGCGATGGCTGTGCCTACTGATATTGTGTCGAGACCGTACAAGTCGCAGTAGTAGTTGGCTTCAACAACGTAGTCAGCGTCAAAAATTCCACAGTTGCTTCCCAGTCCAGCAATCGTTTCGTATTCAGGCCCGTTTACGAAGACCTTCTGTCCTTTGTAAGGGCCAGTCCTAAGTTCAAAATCCTTGATTCCGTGTGAACATGCCATAGTGCATCCTAACCAGCATCCGTCGAAGCCTTCGTGGAACTTCTTCCGGTACACCTCGCTGCCCAGCCTTTCAGCTTCAAGGTGACTTCCGAACCTGAAATTGTTGACTGGAAGCAGATCGAATTGATTCATTATTGTTACGAGGTGAGTGGTTCCGACTACTGACATTTCGTTCTGCTTGGGGTCAAGAGCTCTGATCTCTTGGTTGTAGGTTATCCCCACTTCTTTGAGAAGTTGTTGGTCAGCTGGACCATTAGATTTAGCTGTGATTGGACTTGAGTGCCTGACTACTATGGCTTTGATTTTCTTGTTACGCAGGACTGAACCTATTCCGCCTCTTCCCGCTTGCTTGAATCGATGGATTCTCCTTGCGGAGTCATACCACGAGAAGTTCAGGCAGCCAAAGAGGGTATGTTCTGCTCCTGGTCCAGATGACACCGCTGCGATGCTTCGAGGGTTACCGTCTGCGTATTTCTCGCTCAAGGCATCTACAATGAACACAGTTTCTGAAGGAAGATTGGAGGCGTCTTCGATTTTCACGCAGGATTCATCCCCGTCTATGAAAATCACCACTTCTGAGTCTCCTCGACCTTGAACCTCAAGCGCATCCCATCCTGAGAATTTTAAATAGGGACCGAAGTACCCTCCGGCATTGGAATCCATTACACTGTTAGTCAAGGGAGAAATGGAGACTGCGATACTCTTTCCGCTTCCTGGATAGATTGGTGTGCCGCCTAAGGGACCGCATGCAATGCAGACCTCGTTTTCCGGATCATTCCAATGAACGATGCGGTCCTTCGGCAGAGCGTTCCAGAGAAGCCACAGGTTGAAGCCTCGACCTCCAACAAACAAGTCCTTCATGGCTTTTGATACAGGCTTGCTCTTCACTTTTCCTGTGGAAAGGTTAACGTAAAGTGTCCGATTGTTGTAGCCTCTTTCAATCCTTGTCGGCTCATAACTGAATGTTGCGAGAACCACTTTTAATCCTCTGAGACGTTGAGTCTGAAACTGGTGTTACTCCTAGATAGGCTTTCCGTGCATGCACATGCAAGCGATTGTAGCGCCAGACTTCTCGCGATTGAGCCTATTCGCCTTTCTTTCTTGGAGTGCGCATCCTTCTCCAGCTATGTATGTATGCTTCAGCTAGACTTGAAGGAGACCGATGAAGATGTTCCATGACACCACGAAACTGTAGAATGCTACAAGAATGATCAGTATGCCTAAGAAGATTCTGCTGGCGAAGAGCCACTCACCCGGTTTGGCAGCTCTCTTGGCGAAAACGCACAGGACTCCGAAAAGCAGAACAAGCCCGATCTTCAGCCAGGCTGAAAGGAAGATACCCAGCTGTCCCCAGAGGTACAGAGTGAAAGGATTTGATTCAAACCTTGGATTAGTTGCCAGGATGTCCATCACGTTTAGAAGCAGTAACGATGCAAACCAAGGTCCTAAGGAATGCTTAGCCATTCTCCATCCTGATAGAATTAGACTCCCAGATACTTATGAATAGTTGCAGCCCTTTTCAAGCGTGTGTTTTGATCCAGCTAGTTGCTGTCTATGCAGCGACAAGTATTATGGATGTTTTTTCATATGTTTCCTTTATCGTCTTCGCCAGCTGGGCGTATTCTTTGAGCGTGATTCTGTTGGTCATAGGGTTCCGCTATATCTATCTCGTGTCTCAATATATCCGTGCTTTCGAGATTCGATATATTTCAAGATACGATTTTTGGTCTGCCCTAGTATGAAGTTTGGTGACTGCTCTTCAATGGTTAAGAGCTACTCAGCTGATCCTGCTGCCTTCTTTAATGTCCTTCTCGGGTTGTAGACAAATGACATTTCCCGATTCATCTTGAGCAGCGAGGATCATGCACTGAGATTCCACGCCCATGAGCTTCCGTCGCTCAAGGTTCAGGAGAAAAGCGAATTTTCTGTCCTTCAAATCCTCTGGTTTATACCAATTCAGCAGCCCAGCTACGGCTTGTCTCTTCTCTTCTCCGAAGTCTACGACCATCCTTATGAGATTTCTTGAGCCATGGATCTGTTCTGCTTCTAACACGCGCCCTATTCTCATGTCGAGTTTTTGGAACTCCTTGAAAGAAATTTCCATCTGGATCAACTCTGGGATGCTGGACTCATGTTTAGGGATCTAGAACTTATCCTTTTTCTATCATGTGATTGCGTGCGTGCATTAGGGGGAAAAAAATATAGTAATTAGGAACACACCGATTTATTGAATCAAATGGATACTGGTAGACGTGCAGCTGAAGCCGTGCTCTTCGATTTGGGTGGGACGCTGATCAAGACAAGTGAGATTCCAACAGTCCTCAAGCGAGTTCTTCAGCATCAAGGGATAAGTCGCTCCTTGGAAGAGA
>JAGLZJ010000066.1 GCA_023131555.1 Candidatus Bathyarchaeota archaeon
TAGGTTCAGGAAGGTGAGAAGGTGGTTCCTCCGGTATCTCTTCATCAGGTTTTCCTATGACAGCAATCGGTTGACCTACAGGGATCTCCATCCCCTCTTCGGCAAGTATTTTTCTAAGTACTCCTTCTGCGGGGGCTTCAACATCGCAGGTGACCTTCTCGGATAGAACTTCCACAACAGCTTCGCCTTTCTTCACGGGTTCACCTTCCTTCTTCAACCATTGGATCACGCTACCCGTTTTCATTGTTAGGCTAAGCCGAGGCATCAGAATCTCAGTTGGCAAATTAAACGTCCTCTCAAGCTATATTTCGTACAGCTTTAATTATAGTGTCTTTGTTTGGTATGACTGCTTTTTCGAGCGGTGGACTGAATGGAATGGGCGTGTCTGGTTCGGCAACTCGTACCAGAGGGGCGTCAAGGTAGTCTATCGCTTCTTCTGCAATCACTGCTGCGATTTCAGCCGTGACTCCAGCGGTTTTACAGCCTTCGCTCACAATTACTGCGCGCCCCGTTTTCTTAACAGAGGCGACTAATGCTTCTTTGTCTAGTGGAACGAGTGTGCGTGGGTCAAGTACCTCTGCGCTCAAGCCTTCCTTCTTAAGCGTATCAGCCGCGCTCAGGGCTTCATGAACCATAAACATCGTCGCTACAATCGTTATATCTTCGCCCTCTCTCACGACTCTGGCTGACCCGAAGGGGATTGTATAGTCTTCTTCAGGGATTGATCCCTTGAAGGGATACAGGAGTTTGTGTTCGCAGAAAAATACAGGATTGTTATTTCTTATCGCCGTCTTCAGCAGTCCTTTTGCATCATAGGGAGTTGAAGGTGCTGCAACGAGTAACCCTGGAACATGCATGAACCACGCTTCCAAGCTTTGGGAGTGATGAGCAGCGATGTTGACCCCCCCACCAAATGGCGTCCTTATCACTAGGGGTACACTTGCCTGCCCGCCAAACATGTAGTGGATTTTAGCTGCTTGATTGACAATTTGATCCATTGCGAGAGTTGTCAAGTCGCCAAACATGATCTCGACTATAGGTCGCATACCAGTAATCGCAGCGCCAACTGCAGCTCCTACAATTGCGGATTCGCTGATTGGAGTGTCTCTCACTCTTTCATCGCCGAACTCTTCAGCGAGACCTTTGGTGACCTTAAAGGCACCTCCCCAGTAGCGACCAACATCTTCACCTAGGATGAAAACAGTTTCGTCTCTTTGCATCTCTTCAACTAAGGCTTCACGGAGCGCGTCTCTGTACGTAATCTCCTTCACTTATTCACGTTCCTTCCTGACCATAGACGCCTTCGAAAGCTTCCTTCGAGTCGGGAAAGGGGCTGTTTAGTGCAAACTCAGCTGCAGTATTTACTGCGTCGGAGACCCTGGCTTCGATTTTCGCCAGTTCGGCGTCTGAGATCCCCATCCTTAAGAGTTCGTCCTTTGATCTTCGAATGGGATCGTTTCTAAGCCACTCGTCAACTTCGGCTCTCGGCCTGTATGCAGCGGGGTCCATGCGGGAGTGCCCCATTCTTCGATAGGTTTTGCATTCGACAAGAGTCGGTCCGTTTCCCCCTCGAGCACGCTCAACCGCTTCTTTCGCTGCCTTGAAAACCTCGAGGACGTCATTTCCCTTGACTAAGATTCCGGGAATGCCATAGGCTCGCGCCCTCTCAGCGATGTCAGGCACAATCATAGCTTGACTCTGACGAGTCCCCATAGCGTAGAGGTTGTTCTCACAGATGAAGAGAACAGGCAATCGCCAAATCGCTGCTAAATTAATACCTTCATGAAAAGTCCCCTGATTGGAAGCTCCATCACCAAAGAAGCAAGCGGCAACCTGTTTGGTTCCTCTCAGTTTTATTGAGAGCCCTGCCCCAGTAGCGATCGGGATGCCTGCGCCTACAACTGCAGTGGCACCCAGCATTCCTTTGCTGAAGTCCGCTATGTGCATGGAGCCACCCTTTCCCTGACAATAGCCATCTTTCCTTCCAAGTATTTCAGCCATCGTCCTATCCAGTCTAGCACCCTTCGCTATGCAGTGACCGTGTCCTCTATGAGTACTGACAATGTAGTCATCGTCGAGTAGGTGTGAACACACACCAACTGCAACAGCCTCTTCCCCAGCATAAAGATGGATGGTGCCAGGCACAAGATTCTGTCCATATAACTCGAAGACGCGTTCTTCAAAGACCCTTATAGTTAGCATTTTCTCGTGTAATTCAATCAGCCTGCTTCGATCCAAAATTGGGTTTCCCAAGTTTCCGTTTCCCTCATCATCCACTTTGAAGAGGAACGGTGTTTTGCTTATAAAGAATCTTCAGGCAAGGAGCCTTGAGCGGATCATTCAACGGTGATGAGGTCTTACAAGTTCTTCGAGTATCACTAGCATATTGGGAACCTGAGTCACGATGTCAGTGAAAGTTAATATTCCGGCAAGTTTCTCACCGTGGACAACGAGAAGCTTCTTAATTTTTCTCCTAACCATAAGTTTCGCAGCTTCATCGATGCTGGCTGTCTCCGAAATCGATATCACAGGACTTGTCATGACTTCCCTAGCACGCAAAGTCTCAGGCGCTAAGCATGGTTCGACAAGTCTTCTAAGGATGTCACGTTCAGTTATAATACCTACGGGGCGTTCCGCTTGAACAACGATTATTGAACCGATGTTGAATTTGTTCATTGTGGCAACGACTTCTTTCATAGAAGTATTAGGTCTTACTACCTTCACGGCTTTTGACATGACATCTCTCACTACAACTATCCCGGCCATTTCTGCACAGTCCGTTTTCCATAATACTGTTCTCTAGGTTGATTAAGCTTTTTTATCGCTTTTCTCCCGCAATAAACGGATTATCGGGGCAGTTTCTCAAAAAAACACTCGGAAAACGGGTTTGTGTATTAATTCCTTGCGCAAGACTTATAAAATGTATGTCCAGATTACTAGAGCTTTGGGTTTGAAATGGAAACCGAAGAAATAGCGAGATGGGCATATGTCGCCTTCCTTGTGATTGCAATAGTAGCTGGACTCGCAATAGGTTACTTGGCCTACGACGCTGGCTGGAGTGATCCAGGAGTTATGGATGCCGATGGCTGGGTTACATTAGTCATGTTAATCTTGGGACTTGTCATTGGATTGATAGGAAGCATAACTACAAGAGAGATTACGCCGTTCCTCATAGCAACAATAGCGCTAATGGTTGCAGGCATAGGTGATGTCTGGTCTCCCTTGAGAAATATTGGAGCGCTGGAGTTATTGTACTATTGGGCTACAGCGATTACAAGCTACATCGTGGCTTTTGCTGCACCCGCTGCCGTCATAATCGCCATAAAAAGCGTCCTAGCGATGGCGAAGGATTAAAGCCTCGCCACCCTCTTTTCCTTTTTACTTTTCCGTTCTTTAGTTTATCAGAAATCGTGCGTGCGCTTTTCAAGTTAGATTCCTCTTGAAGAGGTTACCAGTGAGTGCAGGGGGTGGGATTTGAACCCACGAAGGCCTACACCATGAGGACCTGAACCTCACCCCTTTGACCTAGCTTGGGAACCCCTGCGCAGTTGATTCGACGACGCGTTCCCCAGATGAGGAGCACGTATTAGGGTCTACCAATGCTGAACAGATAAAGATTTTTTCGGGAGCGGTTTCCAGAGTCCGCTATATTGTACAAGCCACGCGCAGCTGATAATTGGCGCGCGCGCAACTCTGGCAGTTATGACCCCACACATGCATTCTTCGGCAGAAGTGCAAGGCATTCTGGGATTGTTCGACGGAGAAATAAGCATTTACGAAAAAGAAAGCAAAGAAAATGTACAATCAGAAATATCTAGAGACAGAACTGTCTCCCAAGAAAGACAGAATATTCGAGTAGATCTGGCTAACCAGAAGCGACGTCTCCTTTAACAAATCGGGTCACCGAAAGTCTTTTGATAGCGACTTACTACTACGGACAATGTGGTCGCAGAAAGTGTGTATTCTGGGTAAAGATAAAATTGTTGATCTTGTTGAGAAGCATCGAGTGATCTATCCCTTTGACTACCAACTACTGGACGGGGACGGTTACGTCCTCACTGTCAAAGAAGAAACAACCCTCAATTATCTTGAACATCAGAATTTGATAAGCTACGAAATCGTCTTCACGCCACCAAATCTGGTAGCTCATCTAACAGCAAAAAGCAAGTATGGCAGGATGGGGATAAGCTTCCTAAACGCTGCGAAAGTCCACAGCGGCTTCATCGGACGTCTAGCACTGGAGATCGTCAACCTATCCAACGATCGCCGCCAAATCGCCATCAAACGAGGAGACCCCTTCATGCACGTTGAATTCATCACCAGAGAAGGCACACCATCACCATACATAGGACCCTATCAATTCCAATACCTAACAGAAGAAGAGATGCAAATGTATGTCCCAATACTGAAGAATGTCTTCTCAAACTATGAGGAACTAGCTGAGAAATGGTCTAAGAATCCAGTACTAGATACAAAAGAATCCTAGGCCAACACTCTAACCACAAAACTCCAGCTTTCATCCGAATCGCTTCAAATCAGCAGAAGAAGATGCATAGGCCTCCACAATCTTAGTTCCAAATCCAGACTGCAGGGTCACAACCTCCATAACTGCTTCCAATCAACATTTAAATACTGGCTAAACTGGCTATGGTCAAGGAAGCGGCGATGAAAGCAAAAAACTACCGCAAGGTTAAGGGACAGGCATACACAAGAAAGAAATATGCGAAGAGTTCCCCGCCCTCAAAGATCACGAAATTCACCATGGGGGACACGCAGACTGTATTCCCGATTGAAGCAAAACTCATCGCCTTGGAAAGGGCTCAAATCCGTCATAATGCCCTAGAGGCGGCAAGAATAGCCACAAATCGCCACCTATCCGCCAATCTTGAAGAAGATTACTTCCTCAGAATTTTACCTTATCCTCATGTTATCCTAAGAGAGAACAAAATGATCTTCGGCGCCCACGCAGACAGACTGCAAGATGGGATGCGCCGAGCATTCGGCAAGCCAATAGGCATAGCCGCTCGAGTGAGAGCCCAACAGGCGATAATAAAAGTAGGAGTCAGAGAGACCGCAGTAGAAATAGCGAAACAGGCGTTAAAACGCGGAGGAGCAAAACTTCCGATCCCATGCCGCGTCATAATCGAGCGGACGACTAACTCTTGAAAATCCAAGAAAGGAAAGAGGCCACCATACTGTGGCTTGAAGATTTGTCTAAAAACGACATCCCACTTGTTGGAGGCAAAAACGCGAACCTAGGAGAG
>JAGLZJ010000067.1 GCA_023131555.1 Candidatus Bathyarchaeota archaeon
TCAACGGCTTCAGCTCCGCTGTTTCCGAAGAATACTTTCTTTGCCCAGGAGCCAGGGGTGATCTCGATAAGTTTCTCCGCGACCTCCACAACTTTGCTATACATGAAATCTGTTACTGAATAATGGAGAAATCGGTCCAGTTGGTGCTTGATCGCTTCGGTTACTTTGGGGTGGCTGTGTCCTACATTAAGGCAAACGAGACCAGAGTTGAAGTCGATGTATTCATTGCCATCAACATCGGTTACAATACAACCTTTTCCGCTGTGGATCGCAAGAGGATAAAATCGCACGAAGGATTGAGAAATCGCTTTTTCATCTCGCGCTGCAAGAGCCCGCGCTTTTGGTCCAGGAGGTGTTACGACGATTTTTGGATGTTTTACCATGAATGTCAACCACCTACGAAGAACT
The DNA here is from genome assembly GCA_023131555.1 of Candidatus Bathyarchaeota archaeon. Lineage (GTDB taxonomy): Archaea > Thermoproteota > Bathyarchaeia > Bathyarchaeales > SOJC01 > JAGLZJ01. Next base: position 409 of record JAGLZJ010000067.1, read on the forward strand.
ATGATTAGCGAAATAGGAGTTCTTATAGTCATCGGTGCGAGCAAACAGCCTACGCCTGTAACATACGACAGTTTGATATTGGTGAGAAACGGGTGGCAAGCCCTTAGTCGCACGCATGATAACCGGGGTTCGGAAGGCGTTACATAGAAGTTAGGAAGTGGAATAACTCGAGTCTATGGGTGCTCGATGTTGATCTCGATCGTTGAAACGTTGCTTCTTCGATCGTCTTCCCTTTGCATTTCTTCAGTTCCAATAGAGATGTCAATAATCTTGAGACCTTTCATAAAGCCTCTACGAAGCAGTTCAACAGTATCGACTGCAGTACTTATAGCTCGCCCACGGGCTTTTATGATTACGGTTTTTTCTCCTGAGTTGAAGAAGGTCAAGCATGCAACAACATAATTCATCACCGGCTTTCGACCTATCAGAACAGCATTCTCTGTTTGTGTTACATCCTCAACGCTTGCAGGTTTCTCTTCTTCTGTCATTTTCTAACTCCTTAGTCTGTTTAAGGCCTTTGATGCAGTGTCATCGGTTATCAAGGCAGGTTTGGTAATTAGACGCATTAAAGTCTCTTATAGTTTTTCCGACTCTTGTCTATTAGGTTAAGAACTGGGTTGCTAGGATCCGTCCTGTACGCATCTCATGCCTGCCTCAAAGGCTCTTTTATTAACATCTAAGAATTCCATTTTCTTTCCGAAGAATTCCTTGAGCCCTTCGAAGATCAAGGACTTTGTCACGACCTTCGTTTGCTCAACGTATGCTCCAAGCATTACCATGTTTGCAGCCCTCTTTTCTCCAACTTCAAGTGCGACATCGTTTGCTGGAATTCGTACAACTTTAATGTCTTCACGCCTTGTTTCGTTGGTGACAAGCGATGAGTTTAGGAAAAGATGCCCATTGTTTTGCAATCGTGCTTCAAACGCATCCAAGGAAGGATTATTCATGATAATCAGAGCCTGAGGAGAGGTGATTACTGGAGAGCCAATCTCCCTACCTGAGAGAACTACTGTGCAATTAGCGGTCCCACCTCGCATCTCTGGACCATAGGACGGGATCCACGTGACGTTCATTCCAGCCTTCATAGCGCTGTACGCCAGCAATTTACCTATGAACATCAGGCCTTGGCCGCCAAAGCCTGCCATTGTCACGTTGGCGTAGAGAGGGTTCTCAGATGGGTTCATCGTCAGTCCCCTAAGGCGCCTTCAGTGTTTTCAGAGGGTAGTATGGAATCATTTTTTCCTCAACCCACTTAACGGCTTCAGCTGGCGACATCCTCCAATCCGTTGGGCATTGAGATAAAACTTCCACCATTGAGTAGCCCTGCTGGTTCATCTGTACAGAGAAGGCTTTCTTTATTGCGCCTTTAGCCTGGATGATGTTCTTCGGGGAATGCACGCTCACCCTTGCGATGAAGGAAGCGCCATCGAGTGTTGCAAGTAGTTCAGCCATTCGAATGGGAAAGCCGGCTTGCTCCGCTGTCCGACCATAGGGCGAAGTAGTGGTTTTCTGACCAATCAAAGTCGTTGGAGCCATTTGACCTCCAGTCATGCCATAGATTGCATTGTTTATGAAAATCGTTGTGATTCTTTCACCACGGGCTGCAGCATGCACCGCTTCAGCAGTGCCTATCGAGGCAAAGTCACCGTCGCCTTGATAGGTGAACACTACTAGGTCAGGGTGTACTCGCTTACAGCCTGTCGCTACGGCTGGTGCACGTCCGTGGGCAGCTTCGTACATGTCAATATCGAGGTAATTGTACAGGAGCACGGAGCAGCCTACAGGTGCAACTCCGACAGTTTTCTCCCTGATTCCAAATTCATCTATTACTTCTGCAATGAGACGAGCAACGATGCCATGTCCGCATCCAGGGCAGTAATGGGTTGCTACCGGACGGAGCGTTCTTGGTCTTTCAAAGACCTTCTGTAGCTGCATCTGCATGTTTTCACTTCCTACTTAACGAGCTTCTCAACCTCAACTATGATTTCATCGTAGCTAGGTACGACTCCAGTCCGTCCATAAAAATGCACCGAAGCCTTACGACCTAGGCTGAGCTGGACATCTTCAAGCATCTGTCCGAAGCTCATCTCCACAACCAGAAAGCGCCTATCTGCTAGCTCCTCAAAAATCTTGCATGGGAATGGAAAAACGGTGATAGGTCGGATCAGTCCGACTTTCAGCCCTTTGTTTCGAAGAACTTCGATAGCGGTTTTTGCGATGCGAGCCACCGTTCCATAAGCAGCTATTATGATTTCTGCATCGTCAGTGTGATAGGTCTCAACTTGCACTTCTTCTTTTTTTATCTTTTGAATCGTCTGGTTAATTACTAAGTTATGTTTTTCGAGGGCTTCTGGGTCAAGGTACAGGGTTTTAACTAAATTCGCAGGACGATCTTTGGCGCCTGTAAGAGCCCATCCTTTTGGAGTGTGTCGAGGAGTCAGCTTAGGGAAGGAAACAGGTTCCATCATCTGTCCCATGTAGCCATCCCCTAAAATCATCACTGGATTACGGTATTTGTCAGCTAAATCAAAGGAGTTCATGGTTAGATAAACTGCTTCCTGCAGAGTGTGAGGTGCCAACACAATCAGGTGGTAGTCGCCATGCCCTCCACCTTTCGTGGCTTGAAAATAATCGGACTGTGAGGGCTGGATACCACCCAATCCAGGTCCGCCGCGCATAATGTTAACTATAACACAAGGAAGACGGGCGGCAGCGATGTAAGAGATGCCTTCCTGCATAAGGCTGATACCAGGGCTAGATGAAGAGGTCATCACTCTTGCTCCAGTACCAGCCGCTCCGAAGAGCATGTTGATTGCTGCGACCTCGCTCTCAGCTTGAAGGTAAACGCCCCCCATCTTTGGGAGGCGCTTAGACATGTACTCAGGAATCTCGCTCTGGGGAGTTATCGGATAACCGAAGAAATGGCGACACCCTGCTTGAATCGCCGCTTCGGCGATTGCCTCATTTCCTGTCATGAACGTCTTTTCCATGATTAAGCGCTCCTGTTTTCTTTTCTCTCACGGTAGACGGTTATAGCAACATCGGGGCAGGTTATGGCGCACAATGTACATGCAGTGCATTTTTCTTCTAGGTCGTTGACTTCTGCAGGATAATACCCTTTGGAGCTAATCTTTGATGAGATGCATATGAGGTTTAAGGGGCATGCGTTGATGCAGAGAGCGCAACCTTTGCACATTCCTTCGTCAATGATTATCTTGCCCATATCTTCAGCTTCCCAAGCATCAACTTCATCAACTCTAGCACGTGCTCCTTCATTCGGAGGGATACAGAAGTATCCTTTAGGGAAAAGTGTTTCGCACCTTAAGACAGAGTAAGGCATGATCTGCGAGGTTCCAGAGAAATGTGTATATCTCACGGTTTTAATTTAAACGGAAGAATTGAGGAAATGATATGTCGCGACTTCGAGAAATCCGCTGGCACGGGAGAGGTGGACAAGGAGCGTGGACAGCAAGCGCGCTTCTGGCAAAGGCAGCAATAATCGAGGGAAAGAATGTACAATCATTTCCCGAGTTTGGTCCTGAACGCATGGGTGCACCACTGGCGGCTTTTACCAGAATAAGCGATCTTCCCATCAGATTGCATTGCTCGGTATATAATCCCGATGTGGTCGTAGTTCTTGATCCAACTCTCTTGAGTACAGTTACGGTCACCTCCGGTCTTAGAGAGGGGGGAGCGATAGTGGTTAACACTCGGGAAGCTCCCAGCGAATTACGGAAAAAGCTCAATGTCCATTCTCAAAGAGTTTGGACTGTTCCAGCAACAGACATCGCCATGAAAATCCTGAATCGCCCAATCACGAACACAGCAGTTCTAGGCGCAGTGTCTCGGGCAACGTCGCTCGTAAGCCTAGAGAGCATGGAGAGAGTCGTGAGAGAACGTTTTAGACACGAACTCGCCGAGAGAAACATGGCAGTGATTAAGGAAGCATACAAGGAGGCAGTAAGCGATGACTCGTGAAACGAAAAGCTGGCAGGACATCCCTATTGCAGGAGTCTGTTGGAAGCCAGCTACAGAATATCATACTGGCGATTGGAGAACATTCAAACCAGTTTATGCTTCCGAGAAGTGTAAAAAATGTCTCCTCTGCTCAATGATCTGCCCAGATGCAGCCATCAAGTGGAATGAGACAAAGGAAGTAGTCGAATTCAATTATGACTTCTGCAAAGGGTGCGGAATATGTGCAAATGAATGCCCGGGAAGGGCAATTCAAATGATAAGAGAAAGTGGAGAATAGGAGATGTCGATCCCACAACAGAAAGTCTTGGCACTCAACGGGGATGAAGCAATTGCTCTGGCTGCCAAGCAGTCAAATGTCGACGTAGTCGCAGCTTATCCCATAACGCCTCAGACAATCATAGTGGAGCGGTTCAGCGAATATGTAGCAGATGGAGAGGTGGATACACAGTTCGTGTGCACAGAGTCAGAACACAGTGCGCTTAGTGCTTGCGTTACTGCCTCAGCCACTGGCGCCAGAACCTTCACCGCATCTGCTTCAGCAGGCCTCGCGCTCATGCATGAAATCCTCTACGTCGCCTCAGGGTGCCGGACACCAGTAGTCATGGCAATAGCAAACAGAGCCCTGTCAGCCCCCATCAACATACACTGCGATCACTCAGATAGCATGGTCGAGAGAGACAGCAGCTGGATACAGCTCTACGTGGAGAACTCGCAAGAAGCCTACGATTCCACAATTCAAGCCTTCAGAATAGCAGAGAACTCAGACATACTTCTTCCAGTAATGGTGTGCCTAGACGCGTTTGTATTAAGCCATACTTTGGAGAATGTTAAGGTTCTTCCAGATGCA
>JAGLZJ010000068.1 GCA_023131555.1 Candidatus Bathyarchaeota archaeon
TAAGAGACAGCAAGAAGAAGCTATGCAAAAAGCTTCAAAGATCATACGCGATATCCACGATGAGTTTTGTGAGCTGAGTGGACGCAAGTATGGAAATGGTCTCGTAGACGCGTATCAGCTGAAAGATGCCCAAATGGCGGTAGTCTGCGTAGGTTCTACAGCTGGTACTGTGAAAACAGTTGTTGATCAATTGCGTTTGAGAGGAATAAAGGCAGGACTCCTGCGCCTTCGAGCGTTCAGACCTCTGCCCACGACAGACATTCAGAAGGCTCTGGCGAACGTGGAAATCGTAGGAGTAATGGATCGCAGTATCAGCTTCGGAGGACAAGGAGGACCAGTATTCCACGAAATCCGCCACAGCCTCTATGAATCTAAACCTCATCCTTTCATCCAGAATTACATATACGGGCTGGGAGGCAGAGACATGCCTCCACACTCAATCGAATGGATCTACAAAGACCTTGAGAAAACCCTCAAGAAGAAGATGGTAGAGACCCTGGTGAATTTCGTTGGAGTCAGAAGCTAGGAGGCGCGTGAAATGACAGCAACAACATGGAAATTCACCGCAAAAGAAATTGTTGAGAAACCAGAACTCTTCACTTCAGGCCATCGAGCGTGTGCAGGATGCGGTTCTGCGATTGCTTTAAGGCAGATAATGAAAGCGACTCGAGGTCCGACAATTGTCACAAACGCAACAGGATGCATGGAAGTAGTCTCCACAATATACCCGTACACTGCGTGGAAGGTTCCATGGATCCACACTGCCTTTGAAAACGCTGCGGCAAATGCCTCAGGTATTGAAGCCGCTTTGAAAGCTATGAAAAAGAAAGGAAAACTCCATGAATCAGTTGACGTAATAGCTTTCGCCGGTGACGGTGGCACTTTTGACATCGGATTACAAGCCTTATCCGGAGCAGTGGAAAGGGGGCACGATTTTCTCTACGTCCTTTACGATAACGAGGCATACATGAATACGGGCATACAACGAAGTGGAGGGACACCATATGGGGCCTCAACCACTACATCGCCCGCCGGGAAGGTCCTACTGGGAAAGGCTCAGCTCAAGAAACCGATTGCAGACATAATGGTTGCCCACGAGATTCCATACGCTGCAACCGCCTCAATCGCCTATTGGCAGGACTTGGTGCGCAAAGCCCGAAAGGGATTGGAAGTAGAAGGCCCTGCGTTTCTTCATGTCTTTTCGCCCTGCCCGAGAGGTTGGCGCTATGAGACAAATAAAACGATCGAGATTGCTCGTTTGGCAACTGAAACATGTGTGTTCCCCCTGTGGGAAGCGAAGGAGGGAGATTATAGTTTGTCACCTCAGAGCAAGATAATAGCAATGAAGCCTGAGAGGAAAAAGCCAGTCACAGATTACCTCAAAACGCAAGGCCGGTTCAGGCACCTGTTCAAAGGAGGCGCCGAGCACATGCTTCAAGATATCCAAAAAATCGTCGATAAACGTTGGAGTAGACTGCTCCGAAGAATACGTGAAGGAAGCTAGAGAAGAGTAAGCAGAGAGACTAAAACCAACCCTGCAGTCGTAAATAACGGAAAAGCAACTCTTTTTGCTCTTTTAAGAGCTTCATCTGCAAGAGAAGCCAACTCCTCAATCTGCTTTTCACCTATCACTTTGACATCGACGACCTGTCCGGTGCGCCAAGACACACGGCTCGACTTCAAGTCCAACAGTGCTTCCTTGATCGCTTCTTCAACATAGCTGATCAGCCGTTCATGAGAAATCACTTCACCCAACGGGTGATATCCTCGTCGCGTCATCACAACAGCATTCACCGAGTGTGTGTCAGTCGTAAACACTTCTCCGGCATCAACACCCAAGCCTTCGGCAGCCTTCAGGATTTTTTCCCTTAGCCCAGAAACCATGTTGTTTGAATCAATGGTGATATAAGCAGCGGTCTGTTCGTCGGTCTTGATGATCAAAACCGAGATTCCACCAGCACCCATTCCTTGTTCTAAGCTGAATTCGCTCGGTAATACTTTTGCAGATCCCATTTGGAACTCAGAAGATGTATATCTGGATGCTTCTTTGAGAGCCGCCAGAGCCGCATCCTTCAGTGGCTTCACCACTTTCGTAACATCGAATGCGTGTTTAATTGAGTTGTGAGAGTTAATCACTACAATGTGTTCGAGGTTGAACTCAGAAGCTGCGTCTAAGATATACATACCAACTTCTTGCGGGAAATCCTCAGTTGTCTCAGGAGCCAACGATAGGCTGACAACAGCACACGTCCCAAAGATCTGGCAGCTTGCAGTCGCAGTATCTTTACTAATTTTCACAAAAGGCGTCGCGTTCCTAGAATAGTCACTGAACGCAATAGCATCCACTATTCCATTCAAAACCTTCTGGTTCTGCTCTTTGGAAGCAAGATCAAACTCGTGCCCAAACAGTCCATGTGGTACAGCAACAGTGCAACCGAAGCGCTTCTCAACAGCATCTTGGATCAAGAATGGAAGAAGGCTGCTTCCAACATTATTAAATGGCCCGGGGTGGAAAGAAGGCACAACTAGCAACGATCTTAATCGATCGTCTGATTCAAAGGCGATCAGAGAGTAGTTAATCGCCCGTTCTGTCCCGAATTCCTCGAAGATGGCCTCAACGTGAATTTTTATGTCCTCCATCCAATTAGCCAGAAAAGCCTTCAGGATTGAACTCGTAGGAATCCTAAGGTTTTTAGCACCTATGGCGTTCACTGAAGAAATCAAAGCGGTTGCAGTAACAATGGAGGTGATGATGGAAAGCACAAGGAAGAGAGATAGCGTGTCGAAACTGAAAGAGACCCCAGCGGAAACGGATGTGAAAAGCATTGGAGAAAGACATAGAACTGGCTGCACAATTGAAGAAAACATGTTTCTCCAGTAGGACATGAAAGAGGTGGAGAGAAATACGATCATACGAAGAATGCAGACAGCTGCGAAACCTATCATGAAGAAATAAACCCACAGTTTAACAGAATCGAGGAACGACGCAAGCAAAGATCCGATCCACAACGGACAGAGCCACAGCAAGTTGGAGAACATGGATAGAGCAGCAAGTCGTCGTCGGTTATAGATTGGGTCAGAGCCACAGAGGGCGTGTCGTATGAGAAAGTCAGAGGCTGTGGACAGACAGAAGAACAGAAGGGTGAATTGGAGCGCTAATGAAATACCTGACCAGGATGGCAGAAGCAAGAGAACAGAGGCGCCCCCGAGGCAACAGAACAGGAGGTTCAGGATACTGATCTTGGTCGTCGCAGGCAAAGTGAACAGTGAAGAATAGTGCTTCTCCGCTCTCTCTATTGAGTAATCTAAGCTGTTCAAGGTCAGACAGACCGATTCTCTGCATAAGTTTAAAAGTATTTATCTCTTCGATCTTAGACCAGTGTGAGGGGTAAGCTTTATCCCGAAACCCTCATAGATTGTAGTGGCAATGCCGGCTGAGAACATACCGCCCTCAATCTTCCACATGTTAGAGAAGAACGTGGGGAGGAAGCTGCTTGTAGTCTTAAGCCAAACGTACGGCTTTGAGGGGACACTTGCTGCCATTACCCATGATCCACCAGGGATCTGGCTGTCAAACGCCGAAGCAGTTATCTTCCGAACAACAATAGCAAATCCTTTACCTCAGATAGCAGGTAGGGAAGATAGAAGTGAAATCTTCCTAAATCTGAGCGCAGTTCAGCGGATAGAAGTACTTCATCAGGGCTAGGAGTAGCTGCTTCAGACACCAGCGAAGGAGTAAACCTGCGCCAGAACGCAAAGAACGATTAGGCCAACAGCGAAAATTATGATGATTTCCGGTCTTAGCTGTATGCCTTTGGTCTCTTCTTCAAAAAACCTGAGTAGCCCAGCACTTGCCGCTGGCATTGGAGCCCCACTTTCACGTCTCTTTTTTCTGCTCATAATGCAACCCCTTCATCTGTACCGATATTGTTACTAATCTATTAATGTTACGCGTTTGACCTACAAGGTCTACGTTTTAGTCTGGTATTGCATGTGTCTGCATGTGCACGCATAATTAATGGAACTAAGACACTGATTGTAGCTAACATAGAGAAGAACAGCGAGAAGGTACAGGCTCCGAAGCTTTTATGTCGATGCACCTGCTTTTCATAGAACGGAGGTCAATTCGTGTCAGCTCTCGAATCTTACAGTGAGACGATTAGACTGATTCAAGCACATGAAAAATGGTTTCAGGAGAGCATTCCACTCATAGCCAGCGAAAACGTGTCCAGTCCAGCAGTACGCGAAGCGTTAGCTAGCGATTTCGGTCACCGCTACGCTGAAGGCTGGCCTGGGGAGAGAGTTTATGCAGGATGCAAGTATATAGACGAGGTTGAACTCATCTGCCTTGATTTAATCAAGAAGCTGTTCAAGGCAGAGTTCGCAGATGTCCGTCCAATCTCAGGAGTAGTCTCAAACCTCGTTATCTACACAGCCTTCACAAATCCAGGTGACACAATGATGGCGTTGTCAATACCTTGCGGTGGTCACATCACTACCGGGAAGAAGAGGTTAGGAGGAACTGCAGGTGCAGTCAGTGGTTTAGATGTCCAATATTTAGCATTGGATTATAAGGAACTAAACATTGATGTTGAGCGAACAGAGAAGCGTGTCAGAAAGCTGGTTGCTGAAGGCAAGAGTCCGGCTCTAGTAATGTTCGGAGCTAGCGTCTTCCCTTTTCCTCATCCAATTGAAGAACTGACCGATGTCTTTCATAATGCGGGTTGTATAATCGGCTATGACGCCGCTCATGTCGCAGGATTAATTGCAGGTGAAACATTCCAAGATCCTCTGAGAGAAGGAGCGGATGTAGTTAGTTTGAGTACACACAAGACGTTCTTCGGTCCACAACACGGTAGTGTGGTCTCATGGGAGAGGTTCAGCGAACAAATAAAAAGAGCGACTTTCCCAGGCATGGTCAGCAATCATCATCTGCATGCACTCGCAGGCGTAACCTTGGCATGTGCGGAGATGCTACAATTCGGCAAGGAATACGCAAGACAGATTGTGAAAAACGCGAAAGCTTTGGCACAAGCCCTCCATGAAGCCGGGTTCAA
>JAGLZJ010000069.1 GCA_023131555.1 Candidatus Bathyarchaeota archaeon
GGGTGGATACTTAGACAACACCTTAAACACCTGCAGTGGGTAGTCGTCGACGAAGTCCACGAGATGGCTGACAGCAAACGTGGCAGCCAGCTCTCGCTTGCACTCGAACGGCTGAGGTCCATTGCTGACCGCGAATTTCAAATGATAGGATTGTCTGCGACAATAGGAAGCCCAGAGGAAGTGGCAAAGTTTCTGGTTGGCGACAAACGGCCTGTTGAAATAGTCAGGGTGCCTGTCGCCAGAAGTATGGATTTGGAAATCGTCTTTCCTGAACCAACCTTGGATGACCAAAAACTAGCTTCAGCCCTTTATACTCATCCTGAGGTTGCGGCCAGACTGCGAGTCATACGGAAACAGATAGAACAGCATAGGTCAGTTCTTCTTTTCACAAATACTCGATCAGTCTCCGAAGTCCTAACAAGTCGGCTTAAAATATGGGATGCTGATTTCCCTGTCTCAATCCATCACGGTTCCCTCGCGAAACCGTCAAGAATCACTGCAGAGAGAGGCTTGAAGAACGGCGAACTGAAAGGCCTTGTTTGCACAAGTTCTCTGGAACTCGGCATTGACATAGGCAGAATAGACATGGTCATTCAGTACATGAGCCCCCGCCAGGTCACAAGGTTGATCCAGCGAATCGGTAGAAGCGGTCACCGAGTCGGCAGAACCGCAAAGGGGCTAATAATCACAATGGACTCCGACGACACACTGGAGGCTCTGGCGATAGGTGGCATGGCTTACAGGGAAGACTTGGAGCCAGTCGCCATCCCACAGAAACCCTACGACGTCCTCGCCCATCAGATCGCTGGCTTACTGACGAAAAGACGTCGTCTCTTCTTCGGCGACATTCTTGAGCTTTTCAGAAAAGCCTACCCATACAGGGATCTCACCATGGGGGAAGTGGAGCGCATCCTAGCTTACATGCACACGAGGTTCCCGCGATTCGCCTGGGTCTCTCAAGAAGATCTCACCGTACTCAAACCTCGAAGAAGCAAAGCCCTATTCGAATACTACTTCGAGAATCTTTCCATGATTCCCTTCGAGAAACAGTATCTAGTAGTTGATAACGCATCAGACACAGCAATCGGAGTGCTAGATGAAGCCTTCGTTGCAGAATACGGGAAGCCTGGAACGAAATTCATCATTAGGGGAAGCCCATGGAAAATCCTGCAGGCTTTCAATGACAAGATATTTGTGAAAGCGGTTGAAGACCCAACTGGAGCCATCCCAAGCTGGATTGGAGAAGAGATCCCCGTTTCCTTTGAAGTGTCACAGGAAGTCGGACATATTAGACGATTTGTGGAACAGGAATTAACCAAAGGAGCTTCTTCAACTGAGGTAGTAGCCCGATTGGCTGAAGAGTATCCGGCAGATGAGGAGACAATCAAACGGGCGTTGCAGGCGACTTTTGAACACCTTGAAAAAGGGTATCCTCTTCCCACCGACCGACGAATAACCATTGAGGAATGGGAGAACTTGGTCATACTACACAGTTGCTTCGGTTCACTAACACATCGCGCATTAGCCCAACTGATCGGACAGCATTTAGCTGAGGATGTCGGCCACACGGTTGAGGTTCAACACGATCCATACCGCATCTTCATTCAATCTGCCAGAGAGATCAAAGCAGATGAGATGATAGCTCTTCTGACCAGAATAAGCCAAGCGCCTAATACCATGATACGTGCAACCCTGACAAAAGCTGCAACGAGAACAGGGCTGTTCAAACGACGAATGATCCATGTTGCTAGAAGATTCGGGGCGCTGGAGAAGTGGGCGGATTTCAGCAACATAAGCCTCCACAAGCTGGTGGAAAGCTTCGAAGACACCGCAATCTACGATGAGGCCCTGAAGGAGACCTTCATAAAGGATTTGGACGTAGAAGGCGTACTCAAGGTTGTGCAGCGGATCAGAGATAAGGAGTTGGCCCTTGTAGCTGTTGAAACAAAGGGCGAAGCAACACCCCTAACCCGAGTGGGTATTGAACGAGTCAGCATGAAAGTTGATCTTATCCCGCCAGAACGAATGCGGCGTATTGCGGTTGAATCAGCCAAGGCGAGACTGCTTAATGAGGTGCGAAGTTTCGTCTGCACTAATTGTTGGGATTATCTTGAGATGCTACGAATCAAGGACTTGCCCGATAAACCGGTCTGTCCAAAATGCGGTTCCAGCGCCCTAGGGCTCCTTAGACGGGAAGAAGATGCTTTGATACCGCTTGTTGAGAAGGAAGAGAAGACTCTTACGAAGAATGAGCGGAAGTTGAGAAGAGAAGCGGTCGAAAGCGCAGAGACCATCTCGACGTTTGGTAAGACTGCAGCCATCGTGCTATCAGCTCGCCGAATTAAACTAGTAAGCGTGAACGCCCTACTGAAAAGAGAGTCCAAAACAAACGATCGACTATTCGAGTTAATCGTTGAAGCTGAACGGAAAGCGCTCAAGAATCGTTTCTGGAGAGACTGACTAAGACATGCAAGCATCTCGATTGCTTGCATGTCTCGTGGACAGAACGTGGTGAGATGATAGTGATCCACAGTTCCAAAACTATAAATCAACCTGATTCCGATAAAGGAGTCCGCCTGCACAGCGTGATGAAGCTTGGAGCTCAGCATACAGCGGCTAAGGGAAAAGAGCCTTGGACGATTCAAGTATGTTCGAACTTGCGTTCTAGCCAGAGAACTCTGCTTGCTCATACGAACTAACCGAGTAGCCTTTACTCCAGACGACGTGAAGAACTGCTGTGGCGTTGTGTCGAAACTATGCGAAGAATCAGGATGCATTGAACAGTGTAAGCTCTGCCAGCAAGCCGCCAACATAGTGAAAGAAGACGAGGGAAAATACCTTGAACTCTGTCAACAGAGCTGTATGAAGTGCGGTGAAGCAAGACAGCCTTCGCCTAAAAATAGCACCTCTTACGTCGCATAGAAGCCTTCGAAACCTTAAGAAAGAAAAACCTGAAAACCTAGGTAGGAAAGAAGGAAATTTGTTCATTGCGCCCTTTGTAGCATCACCTTTGCGAGTTGTCAGGCAAATGCTGACTCTGGCAGAATTGAAAAAAGGCGAAGTCTTCTATGATCTGGGCTCCGGGGACGGGCGTACGGTGATAATGGCCGCGAGTGAATTTGGGGCAAGAGCTGTCGGTGTCGAGTTGCGAGAAGACCTCGCAAAGAAGGCACTCTCTGCAATCTATGAACTCGGAATAGAAGACCAGGTCACCATCGTTCAGAACGATCTCTTTGATGTTGACGTCTCCCCAGCGAACGTTCTTTTCCTCTATCTTACCACAAGTGCCAACGACAAAGTCAAACGGAAGCTCGAGAAGGAGTTGAAACCAGGAACGCGAGTCATATCCCATGACTATGAGATACTGGGCTGGAAACCGCTGAAGACATCCACATTCTGCGAAAACCCAAGGCTTGGTTACCCATCACACACAATCTACATATACCGAAAGTAAAACAACTACCTCCACGCATGTGGCAAGGAAGTCTTAATATGAGACTGATAATTTTCGGCGCGCCAGGCTCTGGGAAAGGAACATACGCTTCCAGGTTGAAGTCTAAACTGGGAATTGTTGCGATTGCGACAGGGGCCATCTTTAGGGAACTAGCGAAGGAGGAGACATCGCTTGCTGAGACAGTCAAATCATTCCTTGAACTGGGACAGCTAGTGCCAGATGACATCGTCATTGATGTTTTGAAGGGGAGACTGATGAAGAAGGTTCTTGAAGGGTTCATCCTTGATGGATACCCTCGGACACTGGTTCAGGCTAAGGCCTTGGATGCCTTGGCTAGTATCGATGCAGTCATTCATCTGGTTGTACCGGATTGGATCATAATAGAGCGGCTCTCCAATCGAAGAATCTGTAGCAAGTGCGGAGAAGTGTATAACATCAGATTCCTGAAACCCCGACGACCAGAAACCTGTGATAAATGCGGGGAGAAGTTGCTTCAACGCGCTGACGACACGCCTAAGGTCATCAGGGAACGGATAAAAATCTATGAAAAACAGACTCAACCGTTACTGCAATACTACGAAGAGAGAATACCCATTGTACGATGCAAGTGCGACAGCATTGATATGCCACCTGAAGCGGTAGTGGCAAACATCTTGGAACGTCTTGAAGCATTGGATCTTACCTAAACGGAATTAATTGGAGAATGGCTTCATGAGCCTTGAAATGGAATGGGTAGCGAGACTGGTCCTGGGTTTTGTCCTCAGTAGTGTAGTAGGGTTTGAGAGGGAGGTGAGTTTTAAACCGGCAGGTTTCAGAACTCACATTCTAGTCGGATTGGGTTCTACGCTTCTAACAATTATGTCTCTGAACGCCTTTCCGGAGGCTGATAGTGCTCGGGTGGCCGCCTCCATCATTGTTGGAATAGGATTCCTAGGGGCGGGAACAATAGTCAAGACTGCCGAAAGAATCACAGGACTTACTACTGCTGCCACACTCTGGGCTGTGGCTTCCATCGGTGTTACTACGGGAGCTGGTTACTACCTTCTCGCTATCACTGCGACAGCGCTTGCTTTCATTGCTCTGAAGCTAACAATGTTTGAGAGGGGCAGAAGCTGAAACTGTACGCATGAAGGGCGCGCGATTATTTTATAGGCTTCTGGATTGTGCCTGTAGGTCTGAGAAGACCGTCATTTGTTATGTCGACACGAATTCGGTCGCGCCTAAAATTACACATTCGGCAGTCTAGGACCCGAGCAATCCGCACGAATTCACCTCTCTTTGCCTCTAAATCAATCCGCTGATTCTCCCAGTAGACTCTTCCATAATCAACGATTATCGTGCCATCAAGATTGTGAGCTAGACCAATTCCCCCGGCCATCTCGTATGTGTCCCAGGCTTCCTTACCTCTTTGATTCACGTAGATACACGTGACTCCTTTCATCTGGTTATGTCTGGCTATTTCCATCACTCTGTATTTCAGGGCGCCTCTGTAGGATTCGAGAACAGTTACTGAATCGATGATTGCTAGATCGATCTTCTCTTTCTCTATGACATATCTGTAGACTTCAGC
>JAGLZJ010000007.1 GCA_023131555.1 Candidatus Bathyarchaeota archaeon
TTGTGGTACACGCCTTTCTATTCCCTTCTTCGCTTGGTCACATTACTCGCCCGCATAATCAGCATCCTGCGATATGTTTTGGGAGGAAAAGGGCGCTGGGAAAAAGACCGATGAGGTTTAGCACCTACTCGTACGATGCCACGGTTTCATTGTGTGTTGGGGTTATGAACTGAGTAGCAGACTTCTTCAAAGGGAGAAAGGAGAAGGCTTTGAGAAGAAAATTCTTTCTGCTACCGTATAGTCCACACCCTTTCAACCTCTACCGTCTTAAGACTTAAGATATAACAGAGATATAAAAAGCTTACGATCGACAACTATCACGAACCAACTAAAAACTCACACTAAGATCCACTAGGTTAGATCAACCCATATAAATCCGCCCTTCCTCCATCTCAGCATGTTTCAAACAATACAAATCATTGAGCACAATATTCAGAATACGGATGAAAAGGAACTCCTCTGGATATTGTTTCTCAATGCGCTACGTTTATCTGACCTGCAATCAACGTATCATTTGAACCAGATGGGGAGAGACCCAGAAAAATGGCCAAAAAAAAGCCTCCACCGAAGAACGAAACGCTTGAAGCTCTTGACTTTGTGGTCAATGTACTGAAAGAGCATGAGAATGATCTTGACAGACTCATCAATGAATTAGGAACCGTGATGGCATCCTTCGGGAAAAGCGGCGAGATGACCGAGCGAATTGAGAGAGTTGAAGAGCGACTCACAACCCTTCAAAACGAAATTTCCGGTTTAATCAAGTTTCTATCATCCCCCAGTCAGCGTTCTGTTTCTCTACCAACCTCTCCTAGTCAGCGTTCTGTTTCTCTACCATCCACAAGCAGTGCACGCGCACCCGTCATAGTGCGATGCAGACAATGGAACGACTTCAAGACAATGGCAAAAGGCGCCGACACTGTTTCCTTTCTCTTCAGAGAAGCAGAGAGAAACTTCCAAGCAGACGCTCTGAAGAATGGACGCGTCTTAACCTACAGTGGCGACCTCCCCAAGGACACCAGCCTCCTCAAGATGTGGCTAGCTCGGGAACTGGAAGTAGCAGAGGAAACGATTTTCGAAGGCATCCTAGCCATCGGATAAGCTGTGCAGAGCAGACCATAAACATCTCGAGCAGCAATTGCTTTTTGTGGACAAACTAAATATGCCATAGTATTCCATAGCTAGCGTCGCAGACTGCACTGCAGGTGAAATACAACTATGCCTGAGATTCGTGTGGCCATCGCTGGAGTCGGCAACTGTGCCTCAGCTCTCATCCAAGGAGTTGAATACTACAGACACTCGCTAAAAGCTGAGATTCCAGGGCTGATGCACGTTGACTTCGGAGGATATCATGTAGGTGACATCAGATTCGTTGCCGCTTTTGAAGCCAACGAGAAGAAGATCGGGAAAGATCTAAGCGATGCGATCTGGGTTGACCCCAACATGTGCACCAAATTCGCAGACGTTCCAAGACTGGGAATCGAAGTGATGCGCGCTCCAGCTCTTGATGGAGTCGCAAAACACATGCAAAGCCCCTTCCACGTCTCCGATGTACAGTCCAGTGAGACCGTAGACATCCCCAGCGTACTGACTGAAGTGGAAGCTGACATGCTTGTCAACTATCTACCAGTTGGTAGCCAAGAAGCCACCCGCTTCTATGCACAAGCTTGCCTTGACTCCGAGTGCGCCTTTGTCAACTGCATACCAGAGTTCATAGCGTCCGACAAAAATTGGGGGAAACGATTTGAAGAAAAGAATATTGTCGTAGCTGGAGACGACATAAAAAGTCAGCTTGGAGCCACCATCCTGCATCGCAACTTAGTCCGCCTATGCGTCGACAGAGGCATCCAAATTGAAGAGACGTATCAACTCAACTTAGGCGGAAACACCGACTTCCTGAATATGACCGTAGAAGATCGGCTGAAGTCAAAACGCATCAGTAAAACAGAAGCCGTTACAAGCCTTGTACCCTATGATGTCCCGACCCGCATAGGACCTTCTGACTACGTGCCATTTCTGAAAGACAAGAAGATCTGCTACCTCTTCATACGAGGAAGAAAATTCGGAGATCAGAAAATCACCCTTCGGGCTAAGCTCGAAGTTGAGGACTCGCCTAACAGCGCAGGAGTAGTCATTGACGTGATAAGAGCTGTCAAGCTGGCTCAGGACAGAAAAGTTGCTGGACCGCTGATCAGCATCTCTTCCTACGCTTTCAAACATCCCCCAATGCAGGTTCCCGACGACCTAGCGAGTCGATGGGTCGAAGACTTCATCGCTGGAAAGCGAGAAAGGTAGACAGCTTCTCAAAGTCTACGTGCAGGGTCTCCAGAAGTCTTCGATATGAAATCCTCAAAGAACTGAGCGGCTTTTTCTAAGGGCATTATCGTCGGAGGGCGCTTGAAGGCGTAAGCTGAAACTGCTGAAAGAACACCCACTTCACCTCTATCCAGTCCAAGCTTCACAGCTCTGACCACGTCCAAGAGAACCGCACCAGCGTTTGCGGCATCGACTGTGGAGAGACGAAGCTCAATCTCCAAAGGAGCTCCTCCAAAGTAGGTTCCTTTTATCCATAGGTAACTGTCACGTCGATTCTGCATGAAATCCACATAGTCCGTTGTCCCTGCGACGACGTCTGCTTCATAAGGCAATGCCGACTTGACGGTTCTAGTCTTTATCTTTCGCTTTACATCCCTCGTTCTTTCAAGCGTATCCAAGGATTCGGTCCCTCCTCCTACATCGAGTTGGTAGGTTTCTGAGATGCGAACACCCTGGGCTGAGAGCAGTCTCATCAACGTTCTATGAAGCGTCGTTGCTCCCATCTGATCCACCAAGTCATCCCCTACAACTGGTAACTCAGCTCTCTTGAAGCGCTCAGACCAAACAGGACTGCTGGCGACGCTAGTTAGGGTCACGTTAATGAACGCGCAGCCTGCCTCCATAGCTTGTTCAGCGTACCACCTTGAAGCTTCCATTGCTCCGCTCGGAAGGAGGTTGATAAGAATCTCAGCATCACTACGCTTCAATACCTGTGGCACATTTGCTTCAGGGGAAGAATCTACGACTACAACACCCTTCAAATATTGACCTACCCCATCAAGAACTCTCCCTTTGTGAACTAGCACATCCAAATCCGGAACTTGCGCAAAACCCATTGTATTATTCGGCTCAGCGAAGATTGCTTGAGACAGGTCTCGTCCAACTTTTCTTGCATCAATGTCGAAGGCGGAGACTATCTCAATGTCCCAAGGGAAGTAGCCGCCTAAAGTCAGCCTGCGCAGTCCAAACGGCTGCTTTTTCTCTTTCCTATAGTAGAATAAACCTTGAGTAAATCCTGATGCACAGTTCCCTACTCCTGCCAAGGCTACTCTTATCTTCCCCATAGAATCCACAGATCAGCTATGAGCAATGTTCTAGTTCAAAACTCTTTCTAGAAGCTTCTCTCATTGTCTCTCCCGATCAGACTCAGTCAGATCAGATTTGATCCATCTTCTTCGCAACAATCTTCCTTACTATGTCCGCTTTGACTCTGCCTCGTTCCTGCTTCATTACCAAGCCCATGAGGCGCCCAAAAGCATCCTCTTTCCTCTGATTCAGGAATCGCCGATTCTCGCCAATCAACCTGTCAACTAACACCTCAATCTCTCTTTCAGGAAGCATCCCTAGCTTCAGGGTTTCCACCGCTTCTTCCACCTGTCCTTCAGGATGCTCAGTGAGCCAGACTAGAACATCCGAAGCTGCTTCCTTCGCCATCCTTCCAGCGCTGATTAGCTTGAATAATTCCATAATCTGCTGAGGAGAAACCCCATCGACGTCAACGCCATCCCTTTCAAGAGCTCTAAACGTCTCAGTCAGGAAAGCAGCAACAACCGTAGCAGACACCTTGGTCTCTTTGACAATCTCCTCAAAGAGTTCGTTGAACCTTGAATTGAGGACTTGTCCAGCTAACTTCCTATTCAACCCATATGCGTGAAGCAACCTCCCCATCTTTTTCTCAGGAGGTTCAGGAATCTTCAACCTCAACTCCTCCAGGAAGCTTTGAGAGATCTGGATGGGCGGAACATCTGTCTCAGGATACATGCGAGCGGCACCAGGTCTCGGTCGCATATACCGAGTCGATCCGTCATCCAATGCTGCCCGTGTCTCTTCCGGTACACCCGTCAAAGCTTCCACAGCTCTTTCTCTCACAGCTTCTAGGGCTTCACAACACTTTTCAAGATCTTCAGCAACCAAGACGATAGCATCATCTTTCTCTATATTCAGAGCAACATTCAGAGCCTTCGCTTCCTCAGCGGTTATGCCGTAAGCAAGCAATTCATCAGTGTGAAGAATGCCTCCAACAGCCCCCCAGAATC
The DNA here is from genome assembly GCA_023131555.1 of Candidatus Bathyarchaeota archaeon. Lineage (GTDB taxonomy): Archaea > Thermoproteota > Bathyarchaeia > Bathyarchaeales > SOJC01 > JAGLZJ01. The sequence goes on from JAGLZJ010000007.1 coordinate 4,350, forward strand.
GAACGCGATCTGCTACCTCTCTGCCAAATGATGTGCTTTGGGTTAGCTTTCTGCCGAAGATTCCTCCGAAGCCAGAAAGCTTGAGTGCGAAGACTCGTTTTTTCTCTTGGAGAGCAGCTCGAATGATGTTACACTTTGTGTCTGCGAGGAGTCTCGTGATGTCTTGAGGCTTATCCTGCAAGTCTTCTTCTTCGACCCCTCGGTGAGTCAACTCTTCTCTGATCTCAAGCAGGCTCAGTTGACGTTGTACTTCGGTTTCGATTACGGAGGAAACAAGCTCAAGCTTCTGAACTCCTTTTATCTCTACAAGGTTGCCTTCGCGGATTGAGACATTCAGGTCCTGTCGTATGGTGCCTAGACCCCTTTTAGCTGTGCCAGAGGCCCTCAAAATCTGCCCGATCCTTAAAGCGACTTCTTCTGCTTCTTCTGGCGTGCATGATAAGGGGGCTGTGGCTACCTCGACAAGGGGAATGCAGAGGCGATCTAATCTGTAGGTGAGGACGCTGTCCTTCTGGCTGATCTTGCGGGCTGCATCTTCCTCCAAGCTTATATGTTGAATCGGGGAAGTGAATCTCCGCATTCTAACTTCGCCTCCCAAGGCCACGACTGCAGTTCGCTGGAAACCAGTCGTATTCGAGCCATCGATCACCGTTTTTCTCATCACATGAATTTCATTAACTGGATTAGCCTTGAGCATGAGTGAGACAACTAGCGCTGCCTCCAGGCTTTCCCTGTCAATATCGTGAGGCGGCTCCTCATCCATCTCAACCAGACATGATGTAGGCCTGGTTCCTTCATACAATATCTTGATACCCTTCTTGAACTCAAAGAGGGCTGCTGCATCGATTTGCCCCAGTTCACTCTGCGTTGGGCGCAGCCTTCGTGTGAACACGAAATCCGGTTCTTCGTTGAAGAGCTCCGCCTGACAATCACAGAAGAGCTTCTTTTCCGAGTTCAATTGCTGGTGGATCTCTAACCCAACCAGTAAACCTATCTTTTCAAAGTCAAGGTCAGCCAAAGGTTTTCACGCCTTTCAATACTTGGCGAAGACCGATCTATCGGAGAACTCGTTAGCTACGTTCTTCAGAAGTAGTGTCTTGACCTCAGTGGGATCCTTTGTCTGCCCAAGCGCCCACATCACTTTAACGAGTCCTGTTTCAGACAGCATGTCTCCGAGGGGAATCACTCCGATCTTTAGGAGTTCCCTACCTGTGCGATACACATTCATGTTGATTCTTCCCCAGATACACTGAGAAGTCATACCTACGATGATTCCCTTGTCGATCGCCCTTTTCAGAGGACCAATGCAATCGCTGCCAACATGTCCGAGTCCGGTTCCCTGCAGGACCAGTCCTCGAAAGCCCTTATTGATGTACCAGCTGAGTGCTTCAGTTCTGAATCCAGGATGGAACTTCACCAAAGCCACGTCTTCGTTGAATTCCGCTTTCGTCGTCAGCCGACTTCGCTTGTCTCGTTTCTGGTAATGTTCGGTCAACATGTTAATTTGTCCGTTCTTGAATAATGCTATGGGATTTGCATTGACAGATTCAAAGGCGTCACGTCGGCTCGTATGACACTTTCTAACTTTGGTTCCACGGTGAAATATGACCCCATCATCATCCACTGTTTCATGCATGGCGACTGCCACTTCTGCGAAGGGCGCGTGGGCTGCTGCACTTACTGCTCCAACTAGGTTGCTTGGTGCATCCGAGCTTGGTCTGTCGGATGAGCGTTGGGAACCGACTAGGATAACTGGGATCGGTAGGTTCTGCAGAGCGAAACTCAGCGCAGCTGCAGTATACCCCATCGTGTCTGTTCCATGCGCTATAATCACCCCATTCACGCCTTCTTCGACGCGTCTCGTAACATATTCAGCGATTTTAGTCCAGTGGTTAGGTGTGATGTCTTCGCTCAGGAGGCTGAAGACTACTTCTGTGCTTATGTTTGCTACTTCGGAGAGTTCAGGCACTATGCTATAGAGCTCATTTGCTGACAGGGCGGGTCTGACTCCCCCGGTTCGGTAGTCTACTCTGCTGGCTATTGTACCCCCTGTACTGAGAACGGTAACTTTCGGGAGACCACGCTTCTGTTCTGGCGAAGTTAGCTTTGAGAAGGTCGGTTTCAAGCCTTCGCCAATCTTAGTGATGGAAGTCTCTTCATTTACCGAGATTCCGATGTTGTAGCCGCTCCTCATTTTAATAACTATGTGCTTGTCATCGTAGATTTCTGATCTCGGAATCAGAACACCTTCATAAGTGTGTCCGTTCTTGGAGATTTTAATCGTGTCTCCTATTTCTACTTCTGCAGCAACTAGCAGTTCAGAAACTCTGCCTTTATACACAGACATCTTCTCCGCTAGGTGAGTTGAACATTCAGCATCTTGGACATGTAAGGTCCCTCATTTTCGTAACCAAACCGCCTGTAGTAACTCTTAGTTCCTAAAGCGCTTAAGACCAAAAGCTTTTTCCGGTCATAGTCTTCGTGGACCAATCGCTCTGCCTCCGAGAGGAGTCGGGCGCCATACCCCTTGTGTTGCCACGCCTCCTTCAAATGGACTCCAACTGGAACGAGGACGCCATAAACCCGTAGTTCGCGTACAATTGCGGTTTGGTCTGTAAGAATTTCTGGTCTACGATCTTTTGCTGATGGTATCCTCAACCTCAGACATCCGACGAGTATGTCATTGTCCGCATCTTCCGCCGAGAAAAATAGGTCTGTGCCTTCAGAAGCCTCCTCTTCTGCGTGAGTTATCCTAATCTTCTGCTGGTTAGGTACGATCCCCTCTTTCAAGAACTTGTGCCCCGCCTCTCTGCATCTGATACAATGACATGTCGCGTCTTCCGCCCTCAACCTTTCGTGAACTAGTTGTCTGAGATTGCTCTTTTTGACTCCTGCTTCAATAAGATGCGCTGGGATGTCCCTTTGAACTCGCATTATGCGGATCCAAGGAGGGACAAGCTTCTTCATTTCAGCAATTAGATGAGTTGCTTCTTCTGTTGAGTAAGGGCGGTATGCCCCCTGTTTCCACCAATCATAGATCTTGGTGCCTTTCACCACTAAACATGGATAGATCTTGATCATGTCTGGTTTGAAATCCGGGTTGAAGATAACCCTCTTGAAGCCTTCCAGATCCATTTCGAAGTTCGATCCAGGCAGCCCTGGCATGAGATGGTAGAGCACTTTAAGACCTGAATCCTTGAGCAATCGTGTTGCATCCACCACGTCTTTGACCTTGTGACCTCGATTTACCATCTCGTAGATAGTGTCGTACACATTCTGCACTCCCACCTCGACGCGGGTTACTCCATATTGCAGCATCTGATCGACATCTTTCTCTCTGCACCAGTCAGGTCGAGTCTCCACGGTTAACCCGGAATTGTGGATTTCAGCGTTACCAACCAGCTCTTTCGATCTTTGGAAGCTTGTGGTTCTGAACCCAATCAGACCATCTAGGCAGCCTTTCACGAATTGCTCTTGATACTTACTCGGAGTACTTGGAAATGTGCCACCCATTATGACAATTTCTACCTTGTCAACCATGTGTCCGATCTTCCTTAGCTGATCTATACGAGCGCGGACCTGAGTGTAGGAATCGAATCCGTGTTGTATTCCCCTCATTGTGGCGGGTTCAAATCCCGTGTAGCTCTGCGGAACTCCTAAAGAAGGGCCTCCGGGGCAATATGAACATGGAGACTGGACGGGGCAAGGCCAGGGTTCCGTCATGACTGCGATAACAATAACCCCTGAAGCGACTCTTGTTGGCTTTCTCGTCAGCAGAGGAAGCAGCTTAGGTATTTCATGAGTTCGTAGCCTTCCGATGAGCTCGGAATTCTTGACAATCGAGCGAGCCCCTCGTCCCCTAGCCACGATCACCTTCATTTGGTTGATTTTTTCCTTTGTCAGCGAGTTGATTGACATTAACTGATCGATAATCTCTCGACACACGTCAGTTTGCGTGTGTCCTTCTTGTGGAGACTCTACGTCTAACTCAGGGAGAACGGTGGTCTTTTCTATCATGCACTACTTCTCCTGCGACGATTGTCTTTTCAACCTTGACTTCTTTGATCTGTTCTGGTTGAATTTTGCATGGATCTTCTGAAAGAATGACGAAGTCGGCGAATTTCCCTACTTCAATCGACCCCTTTACGTTTTCTTCATAGGAGGCATAGGCCCCCATGAGAGTATAGAGCCTTAGTCCTTGATCAACCGTCAGATTCTCGCTGGGAGTAGCATTTGCGGTCACTGCCGCGCAGATGCCCATTAGCGGGCTCACGGGTTCGACTGGAGCATCAGAGCCTGCGACTGAGACAATGTCTTTTTCAAGGAGGCTTTTCAGTGGATAGGTCCACCTAGCTCTCGTTTTTCCCAGTCGCTCGGTTATCCAGAAGTCCGACGCTATGAAGTGTGGCTGAATAGAAGCAATAACTCCGAGGCTTCGCATCTTCTCCATCAGTGTCGGATTGAGAACTGAAGCATGTTCGATGCGGTGTCTGTGTTCCAACTCTGAAGACGACTGAATTACATTTTTCAACGTCTCCAACACGATTCCTATTGTCCTGTCGCCAATTGCGTGAATAGCTAACTGCAGACCTCCTAAATGTGCCTTTTTGACATATTCCTCCAGTTGCTCTCGAGATAGGAGCAGAGCCCCTCTTGAACCAATAGAGTCTGCGTAAGGTTCTTCAAGAGCGGCTGTTCTACCTCCCAGAGACCCGTCACACATCACTTTCACGCAGCCGATTCTCAATCGATCGCTGCCGAAGCCTGTTGAAATGCCCAGACTCACAAGGTGACCTAGATATTCTATTGGTATCATTATGTAGATTCGTAAAGGAACCAGATTCCGTTTCTCAAGAGAGCTAAGGATCTGAAGCTCTCCAGGTGAACTCACGATCCAGTGGACTGTTGTGATTCCCTCCTCAACCATCTTCTGACAGGCTGCCAAACAGAAACCAGTCAGTTCATCTGAATTTGGTTTCGGTAGAACATCACTTATGAGTTTCAGCGCGTTCTCTCGAAGTATTCCTGTTGGCTCCCCTGTATCGTCGTCTAAGTCAATCCAACCGCCCTGAAGCTCTTCAGTAGAGCCATGCGCGGTTAAACCTGCTGCGTTGATAGCTCTCGAATTCACGACACAAACGTGTCCACATGTGCGATAGAGGAGAACTGGATTGTGAGGCGACACCTCATCAAGGTCAAATCTCGTAGGATAGCGGTTCTCAGATAATTGGTCTTGATCCCATCCACGACCAATGACCCAGTCGCCATTAGATGTTACCTCGACTCGTCTCTGAACTATCCTCTGGATTTCTCTGATCGATTTAACCCCGCGCAGATTGATACGTGACAGTGAACTTCCCAGAGCAACGCCGTGAACATGTGAGTCGATGAAGCCAGGGATAACCGTTTTTCCATGCAGATCGATTACGGTAGCATCGTTAGATTCAGCGAGGACTTTTTTTTTCTCTCCCACTGCGATAATTCTGCCACATCCAACAGCGAGGCAACTTGCTTTAGGTCGACTAGAATCCATTGTTATAATGTTACCGTTAATCAGAACCAAGTCGGCTCGGGTCATAACCTGAGATTAACCGCTCTAACCTGCATAAGTGTTTAGAAAGTGCAGGGTTACTCATCGCCTGAACGATTTCCAGTTCTGTCCGGCTTTTCGGTTAAGCACAACGCGTTTTTCATAGTTCCTTCTCGAACGTATCCTTGGAATTACGCGCCTTCTAGGTTTTCCCTCAACCTTCGGTGTTTGGCCTCGCACCTTTCCCGCCTTGGATAGTGATCCGTGAGTTGGCATCAGAATTTACTCCACGTTGGCTGTTTATCCTTCTTCACAGCGCTCTTTTAAGGATTCCTGCTTGATCACTAAGCCTTAAACCACTTGAAAATAAGATATTGAATGTCTTCCTCGTCTTCGAGACTTGATGATGCTATTATGAATCTTTTTCTAACCGTGGTGGCAAGCCTTCCAGCTTTGACGATGTCTGTTGCAGTAATGTCTTCCCCACTCTTCTTTACAGACACCATGTAGGGTGCGTGTTCAACTCCTGGACCGTGCTTGTAGACAGCGAAGTCACAGCCATATTTGATGCCTGGTGTTACGGCATACTTGTTCTTTCTAAGATCCCTGTAGACTGCGTACTTTGCGTCGAAGTCTTCGTATACTTCTCGGGCTTCTGTTTTGAGTCTCTTGTGATTTACCTTTTTTCCTGTGGGTGAGCCTTCTCTTACTTCAATGGCTTCTTCTTCTTCCAGGAGATATAGTCCTTCCATTAGATCTAGGATTAGTGGAGCGTTGAATACAGCGGTTTTTGGCTTTGGTATTCCTAAAGGTTTTCCGAAGTACCCCTTCCCATAAAGTTCTGATGCATCAGTGGTATTCCAGACAACTAGGAAATCTTCAATTAATTCAACGGAGATGGGCTTGCGCATCCGTGTCACGTTTCACATGGCGAAAGATAGGATTCGTGCTGCGTCAGACGCGTCTTCAGCTTTGTCTGCGGCATCTTCAAGAAGTTGAGTTACGTCCCGTAGAAGCAACATTGCAGGAATATCCAAGTTGCTGTTTATTATCTTAACTTCCAGCTCTCTATAAACGTCGTCTACCACTCTCTCCGCGGTCTCGACTTCTTTGGCTTTCTCCAACGTCTTCGTCGAGCCAAATGAGAGTGTGATGGCTGTTTCTCTAAGTTTTATCACAGTTTCCAGCATGGCTTCTGCAAGTTTTGAGAGATCCTGCTTGATGTCTGAAGGAACCTTCCAACCGCGATCCATAATTGAAGAGAGCCAGAAGGCAATGCCCTCGCAGAAGTCAGATATCTCACTGGCTAAATTTGTGAAGCGCAGAAAGTCCTCTCGGTTTATAAGAATGGCACCAATCTGAGCCAGTTCACGAGAGACGATTCGTCTTGCTATATCCACTTCTTCATCAGCTTTTCTGATCTCGACAAAAACCTGTCTCGCCTCGTTCTTGTCGTTTGTAGCGAAACAGTCAACCATTTGCGGAACTTTACGAGAAATCTCTAAGACCTTTCGTAGGTGATCCTGACAAACACTTAGAGCTCTCCGCTTCACTCGTTCTTCTGTCTCTACAGGAAGGACCAATTCTTTGCCTCAGAAACGCCTTTTTTTGTTTCATAATTAGAATGTACGCATCTGTTAAAAAGTGTAACTAGTTATCGATTTTCCCTAGGTCTTCAAACTCGATTTTGTGGTTGAAGTACTCGTTCAGGTGATGGACCAATTCTTCTACTCTGACTCGAATCTGCCTCCAAGTATTACGGTCTCTCACGGTTGCGGTGTTATCCGTAAGCGTAAGCTTGTCAACTGTGATGCACAGAGGTATTCCTGCTTCGTCGGCTCTCGCGTATCGCCTACCAATTGACCCAGACTCGTCGTGGAACACTTCAAAACCTTCTCTGGACAACTTCATCTGAAGTTCTTGAGCTCTCTTTTTCAGGCCTCCTTTCGTGACCAAGGGAAAAACTGCGACCTGTATCGGAGCGACTTCGCGAGGAAACTTAAGAAGTGTTCTATCCTCCTTCCTTCTATAGGCGAATTCCAATGCGACGTATACGAGTCTATCTATTCCAAAGCTTGGTTCGACCACGTGGGGAATGAATTTTCTCCCCTTCTCCTCAACTTTTCTCCGAATAACCTGGACATGTTTTGGCAGAATCTTTAGGTCATCGGCAAGGAAGTAACCTTTCTTCTCAATCTCTTGTGCGAATCTCTGGGCGTCAACACTCGCAATCAGCTCGATAACTCTATTGGCTTCTTTTTTGAAGGTTGGACCTATGTTGGAGAGGATCGGCTTGATGGAGAGCTGGTCTACTGACCTCGGCTCGTCGTATTCTTTGAATACTTGCAGATCCACCTTGCTGTACTTCATGTGCTGCTTAAGGTCGTAGTCTGCGCGGTAGTTGTGTCCTGAAACTTCAGTCCAACCTAAGCGGTCGAGAAGCACTTCTTGATCATATCCTTGAGACGAGTAATGCGCTCTCTCCCAACTCAGCTTCTCTATGAAACGTTGCTTTTCATCTGGGACTCCTAGAGAATTCAGAAATCTTTTGGCGAGAGCCATGAAATACGCTAACCATTCAGTCTCTATGTAACCCTCTCGCAGGGCTTTTTTAACTCCAACTTCCAGAGGTTTCTTGACACCTTGATGTTTGAGTGCCCCGGGAATGAGACGTAGCGTCTCATCTTCAAATTCCTTAAGAAGTGGACATTTGGGGTTTTCAGGGTCAAAGAAGAATTCAATGTCTGCTATGGTGAATTCTCTAAGTCTTATCGGACCTTGTCTAGGAGAGATCTCGTTTCTTAGAGCGTGACCGATCTGAACCAACCCCAAAGGCAGTCTCTCTCGAGCAACTTCAAAGAGGCGTCTGAACTCCACAAAGATGCTCTGGGCTGCTTCAGGTCGACCATAGCCAACAGCATCGGAGTACGGACCGATTCTGGTTACGAACATCGTCATGAAATGCTGAGGCTGGCCAAACTCGCCTTTGCATTCAGGGCAGTGAATGCTGTGTCTTCTGAATTCTTCTGAAACCTGTTTCAACGTTAGTTTCTCTGTTTCTGAATCACTCATCTCAGCTTGATTCTTTAGCAGATGATCTGCTCTAAACTTCCTCTTGCACTTTGAGCATTCAACCATCGGTTCTTTGAAGGATTTCACGTGTCCTGAAGCCTCAAAGACTTTCGCTGGGGTAATTATGGAGGACTCAATTTCGAGCATTTTAAGAGGCTTAAGGAAGGCTTCTCTGAATGTTGCTTCGATTTTTCTCTTTAGCAAGGAACCTAGAGGACCATATGTCAGGAAACCACTCACGCCTCCATAGATCTCGAAAGAGGACCAGAAGAACCCTCGACGACGAGCGATCTCGTTGATCGCTTCATACCTGGTTACGTTATCATTCCTCATTCCCAACTCACCTAGAAGAATCATTTAAGGAAGCGAGTTTGCTCAAGGTCTTCATTGTTTTCGCATTCTTTCCAATGTTTGCCTTTATATGGGCTATTGCCTCCGTCGGTGTCGGATCGGTTCCCTTAAGGAGCGCTAGGTACGCGCTGGCGAAATCTCCTATCTGTATAGTTGACAGCATCTTTGCTAATCTTCGCTGACCGACAGATTCTATCTCAATGACTTTGTGGACTCTGGGCGATACAATCTGCTTTGTCAGTTCGATTCTCTGAGTGATTTGAGGGGGTTCTTCTCGGTCTCTTATTATAATGATGGAGAAGTTCTTGGTCAAACTCGTGGGTGCTTCCCATCCGACAACCTCGTTATGGTCAAGTTCCGTGAAAGAGTCGAACCTACTGGGCACTTTGCTGTTTTCATTGAATTGACACTTGAGTCTGCGAGCCACTGAACTGTATTGCCTGAATCCATAGACCACTGGAACAGTGTTGCAGATTTCTAACGCTATTTTTTTCGCTTTGTTAGTCGTAGATGATGTAGCGACTCCGTTTTCTTGGCTGACTCTTTCAGCTATGCGGAAAGTTTCTGTAATCTCAGGCTCTACTTCAGTGACTATCCGCAGTTTTTTCATTAGGACTACAAGCGGCATGAACAGATATGCGATTGCTGATCTTGGAGTTGGAAAATCAGCCGGTATCTGAATATGTGGAGTTTTTAGTCTCTGGGAGATTTTCTGAAGATACCCCCCTGAAGACAGCGAAATCGGAATGCAACCGCGCTCAACTGCTTGCAGGAAAGCACTCAGAGTCTCTTCGGTGTCTCCCGAGTAGCTCACTGCTACAACCAGGCTTTCATGATCTGCGTACGCAGGAAGAATAAAGTCTCTACATGTCTCAACTGGAACTGAGGCTTTATCAAACAGCCAACCTTTCAATAGGTCTCCGCTTATAGCTGATCCTCCCATTCCCACCACGATGACGTTCTTGGGACGTTGGTAGGTGATGGTTCTTCCCAACACTTTGGTTTTCACAGGTATCTGTAATGCTTCTGCTCTAGCAGTTGCGTCTCTCAAGAATTCTGCTGTTCGTTCAATGAATTGAAGCATGTTTTTCTTGTCTACGTCCATAATAACAGATGGGTTATCAAGGATCGCGTCTTCAAGCATGTGACTCCACCATCTTAACTCCTTTTGCACACAAGTCTTTTAAAGGCAACGTGATCTAGCGAACCATTCAGAATGGTCGAAGGAGGACAACAGATAATGCCGAGTTCAAGTCTTTCGATTGCCGTCCCAGCATCGTTGACATCTGACGTTCCACATCTCAGAGACAAGACTCTCAAGATAGGCCTAATAGGACGTGCTGCAGCAATCTTTGGGGTCGACCAGATCATAATTTTCCCAGATGACTCGCGCAGAAAGTGGAAAGACGAGATCTCAGTTATCTCTACAGTCCTTTCTTACATGGAGACTCCTCAATATCTTCGAAAGCGCCTCTTCAGGTTGCGACCGGAACTACGATATGCAGGAGTGCTGCCGCCGTTGCGTACTCCTCATCATCCCCTTTGTAGTACAGTTAAAGGTCTTTCACGCGGTGAATTTCGGGAAGGCGTCGTTACATCTCACACCGGAAATGGAAGCTTGATTGACATCGGCGTTGAGCGCCCCGCTCTGGTTCGTGGCAGGAAGATGCCGATTACCACTCGTCTGACGGTGAAAATAAGAAACCCCCGAAAGAAGCTCTTAGAAGCTGAGGTTGTGGATCGTGACCAAACAGGATCGTACTGGGGATACCGTATTACAGAATTAGGCAACCAGCGGTTGGGCGAGTTCTTGAAAACTCATAACTTCGATCTGGTCGTTGCAACTTCCCGAAACGGGACACCTTTCTCCAAAGTCAGTGAGAAGTTGAGCGCCAGATGGAGAGTGTCCCGAAAGAAACTTCTAGCTTTCGGAGCACCAGCAAAAGGACTGTACGATCTCTTAGAAGATGAAGGTTACAAGCTTGAAAATATTGTAGACTTCGTGGTGAACTTCGCACCCGGTCAGAAGGTTGAGACTATCCGCTCTGAGGAAGCAGTTCTATTGACTCTTGGAGTAGTTAACATGATTGACACTACAATTCGCGACTCACGTGCATTGAATTTTCCTGAAGCCCATTGATGAAAGCTAACCTACCTAAAGGTTAAATTCTCCCTCTCTCAAGGTTGGGCATATGAATTTAGACATTGTACTTCCCTCGATCATCAGCATCGTCACTATTACTGTCGTCTTGCTGTTCAACAAGCTCAAGCAGAGGCTTAGAACACCGTTTCAAGAGACCCAGCTAGGTATCCGAGAAGCAGCCCTTCTTGTGGTCGTGATGGGACTTATGGTCACGGTCTTTGCATTCATTCCACAGCAGGCTATTCAGTTTTTATTCCTGTT